>JANLSB010000254.1:0-8023 GCA_031362125.1 Lysobacterales bacterium
CATCGGAGGCGTTCAGTGCGGCGCGGTGTCGGTGGTGTCCCGGGATTTTCGCAGGATCGCGCGCACGGCGCCGCCGAGGATGCCGGCCCCGGCCGGAAACGCCAACAAAGCCAGCGACGTGAACAACAGCAGCGCAATCCATGCCCGTGCTTCGCTATCGCCGAAGATGTAGGCATAGGCAATGATGCCGACCCAGGCGCCGGACAACATCAGCAACGCGCGCAGCATGCCGACGCGCAGGCCGATCACGAGTGCCGGCAATGCGAGAACCGCCTGACAGACGACGAAACCGGTCGCGCTGTCGAACGGTTCGAACGCGCCGGAGGCAAAATACGACACACGCCAACTCGCCGCGCCGAGCAGGAAGCCGATCACCAAAAGGACGAAGCGCTGCATGCGCTGTTTATTCCGGCGCCGGCTGGAACGCTGCCACCAGCGTCCCGCGTCCGGCATGCGCGCCGATGGCGGGGCCGGTTTCGACCAGATACGATTCGATTAGGTCCAACCGCTCGCGCAATGCGGTGAGCAGGCGCTCGCCGTCTACTTCTGCATCGCAATGACCGACGATCGCGCGCAGCCGCGTGTTCGCCCCCAATGTCCTGCGCACGCGCTTGGCCACATAGGTCGCGAACGCTTCCGGCGCCTTCGCTTTCGCGATCAAACCGCCGGCGATCCCCAGCTTGCCGTCGACTTTCACTTTCGCTACCGGCGTGAGCCCGGTGAGTCTCACCGCCGGCTCGGCCCAGGCAGGAATACGGCCGCCGCGCACTGCATGACTGATGTCGCGCGCCATCGCCCAGGTCAGCGTCAGGGGGCGCAGGCGTTCGAGTTCGCGCAAAATCGTGTCGGCGTCCGCACCGGCATCGGCCATTTCCGCCGCGCGCCAGGCCAGCAGGCCTTGGCCCCCGGCAGCGTTGATGCTGTCGAATACGTGGATTTTACCGCTCTCGACGCGTGAGGCGGCGTGCTCGGCCGATTGCAGCGTGCCCGAGATCGCGCGCGACAGCCCGACGTAGATCACTACCGGGTGATGCGATGACAGGAAATCGAACTGGCGGCGGAAATCACCCGGCGGCGGCTGGCTGGTACGCGGCAGTTGTCGCGATACGGCCATGCGCCTGTAGAACTCGCCGGTGGCCAGACCGACCTTGTCGAGGTAATCGCGGTCGTCAAGATTCACCCGCACCGATACCATGTGCACAGCGTAGCGCTCGGTGATGGCGTCCGGTAGATCGGCGGCGCTGTCGGTGATCACGGCCACGCGGTCTTCGCCTTCGGTGCTGCGCGACTGCAGCAGCATATCGTCGGCCTTCATGCCTTCGACCGTCCCGAATGTTGCGCAGACGTCGAACAGCCGCTGCGGCGCGCCGACGTGTGCATGCACGCGCATCCGCGTACCGCCGCCAGCGAGCACCATCGAGTCGGCATCGATCGCTTCCAGCGCTGCACGCAGCGCATCGCGCTCGATCGGTGAGCCGCGTTCGCTGTCGACGATCAACAGGCATTCGGTGCACCAGCGGCGATCAGGGTCGACCGCATCGTGCGCCGTATGTGCACGATCGTCGTGGCTGGTTTCGTTGTCGAAACTTTCGTTCGCAGCACGAAGGTTCGCGCGCAGGCGCATCGCGCGGGGGCCGCCATCGACGAATTCAGCGATGCCTTCGAGCAGATCGACGAAGCCCTGGGCGCCGGCATCGACCACGCCCGCCCGCTGCAGCAGCGCCATCTGCTGCGGCGTATGCGCCAGTGCGCGGCGCGCCTGCGCGAGCGCCTGGGCGAAGCCGCCACGCGGGTCGTTCCGCAGCTGCGATGCGGAGTCTTCCATCGCATCGGCGAAGCTGTCGATCACGCTGATGATGGTGCCTTCCACCGGGTTCGCAAGCGCGCTGCGGGCGCTGTCGGCGCCGTGCCGGACCGCAGCGGCCAAGGTTTGGGCGTCCAGCGAGGGCTGCGCTCTGGCGTGCTCGGCCACGCCGTGCAGGAATTGGGCGAGGATCGCCCCGGAATTGCCGCGCGCACCGTCGATGGCGTCGTCGCCGATCCGCTTCAGCAGTTCGCCGATGTGGCGGCTGCGACGGCTCAACGCACCGTTGAGCACGCTGCCGAGGGTGAAGGCGAGGTTGTTGCCGGTATCGCCATCGGCGACCGGGAAGACATTGATTTTGTTGAGGCCTTCCCGAGCGGCGATCACCCTGCGCGCGCCGGTGATCAGCGCACGACGCAGCGCGGGGGCAGTCAGGGTGGCGTTTTCGGCGTCGATGCTGCTCAATTCGTCGGCGGCGTTTGGTGGCGGGCTTGGATAGGTGGTGTTCACTGCGCGAGTCTGCCGCAACTCCTGTACGCGTGTGTGCTGCGGCGCAGCATGAGCTGCTGAGCGTAGGCCTCTGCAGGGCAGTCACATACGCGCTATATTGCGCGTCTAGTGTTTGCCTTCACCACGATGGATGCCTTGTTCATGCGCCGTTACCGCTTCGTCCCGTTCATGTTGCTTCTGCTCACGCTGGTAAGCCTGCCGGTCGCTGCGCGCACTTCGACGCTGTCGAGTGGCAATGAAGATGTGGCCGTATGTCCCGATGCTGTTGCGACGAACGGCGCTCAGGCTGGTTCGACGTCCAAACCTGCTGCAGCCAAGCGCGCGAGTATTCCAGCCGCGACCAAGACACGTCCTGCGGTCCGCGGCAATGACTCCGCCCCCGGGCGCGCGCCGCGCTGGCACAGTTTCCTGCCCGGTATGTTTCGCTGAGCACGGTTGCTCGTTTCTCACTTGCACTGGCTTCGCGGTCTCTTCGCCCGACCAGATCCGATCGATGATGCCCGGTGGTGTCGCGTGCGTGCTGCGGTCGCTTGGGTCGCGGCGCTCGACGCCAAGCGCGACGACCGGCTGCGCGGGCTGACCTCACAGTTCCTGTACAGCAAAACCGTCACCCCGGTCGATGGCCTGGTGCTCGATGGAGATCAGCGTTGCGTGCTCGCCGCGCTGTGCTGTCTGCCGTTGCTCGAATTCGGTGCCGAGGGTCTGCACGGCTGGTCGCAACTGATCGTGTATCCCGACGCATTCCGTGTCCAGCGCGACCACATCGACGCCGCAGGAGTGCTGCATCAACAGGATGACGAATTGAGCGGCGAAGCCTGGGACGCGGGTCCGTTGATTCTGTCCTGGGCGGATGTGTGTGCGGACTTGGACGAACCCGATGCCGGCTGCTGCGTGGCCGTGCATGAAATGGCCCACAAGCTCGACATGCTCGACGGCGTGATCGACGGCACGCCACCCCTTCCGCGCGACTGGCAGCGTGCCTGGGCGCGGGATTTCCAGAGTGCCTACGACGCCTTCGTCATGCGGGTGGATACCGGTCGCAAGACCGCGATCGATCCCTACGCCGCCGAAGCGACCGACGAATTCTTCGCCGTGTGCAGCGAGTACCACTTCAGTGCGCCGCACCTGCTGAGGGAGCAGATGCCCGCCATCTCCGCGCATTTGGCGCGTTTCTACGGGCGGTCGCCGTTCGACGCGAAGCTCTGAACAGACGTGCAGACCCGATGCATGTCAGTCTTCGTGGACGATCTCGAACATGAACATCGGCAAAGCCCCGGTACATCCGGAACGGCATGGATACGCCTTTACAAGCCTGCCGCCGCCGCGCTGCGTGCCGTCGCCGAGCTTGGCCTGCCTGGCGATCTGTTGGAAGGCGATGCGTTAGCGCGCCGTCGTGGTGCCACCGCATAGATCAGCGACGCCGGCGAAGCCTCGTCGTGGCTACAGGCGAACGTATCCCGCCGTTCGCCGGATCGTCCTGGACCTGAGGCCGTTGTTTTAGGCGTGCAGCACGCGAACTCCCGATGCCCGTATGCCGAATACTGCAGCGGGTCCGCACTGAAGACCGCGCGCACCAGATGTCCTGCCGGATCGAGGCCGATGAACTGGGTTTCCTCCACTCCGGAGGCGCCGGAGATAGCGGGGGCTACCAGCAGCACTGCGGCAAGCCATCGTGCGCCTGGTCCTGGTGAGGGTGGTCGTTGCATCGGTGCGTTCGATTCCGTGGAAATCATCGCATTAGGTCTCATTGGGAGCATGGCATGAGGTGGTGATGTCTCGCTTCACAGTCCCGGTGGCAGGGTGACCTCGAATCGTGCGCCGCCAAGTTCTTCCGACGCACCGACCTTCAGCTCTCCACGGTAACTGCGGACGATGTCCTGCACGATCGCCAGACCGATGCCGTGGCCCTGCACCCGCTCGTCGCCGCGCACACCGCGCTGCAGCACCAGCGCGATTTTCTCCTCCGGGATGCCGGGGCCGTCATCTTCCACCCTCAAGGCCAGGCCCGGGCGCCGGTTCGGTACGTTGTCCCCTGCTTTTACGGTCAGCAGCACCCGCGAGCGCGCCCATTTGAATGCATTTTCCAGGAGATTGCCGAGCAGTTCCTGCAGGTCGCCCTTTTCGCCGTAGAAGCGCGCATCGGCGTCGATCTCGAATTCGCAGAGCACACCCTTGGCGGCGTAGACCTTCTCGAGCCCGCGGACGATTGCCTCGGCGTTGCTTTCGAGCGCCAGCGGTGCGGCGAACAATTTGTGGCCGCCGGACGCGGCGCGGCTCAGCTGATAGCCGACCAGATCGTTCATGCGCTTGAGCTGATCATCAAGTTCGGCGCGCAGTTCGGTGCCATCTGTGCCGTTGTCCATCCGACTACGCAGCACCGCCAACGGTGTTTTCAGGCTGTGTGCGAGATCGGCCAGAATATTGCGCTGGCGTTCGAGGTTCTCGCGTTCGCTCTCGATGAAGGCGTTGATGCTTTCGGTCAGCGGTTCCAGTTCGCGCGGATGGCGTTCGCTCATCCGGTGCGCGATGCCGCGTTGGACGCGTTTGAGCTCGTCGATCACACGGCGCAACGGAAGCAGGCTCCAGCGCAGCACCACGACCTGCAGCAACAGCAACAGCGCGCCAACGCCGCCGAGATAGCCCCACAGCGCGCGCCGGAATACGGTCAGCTGATTTTGCAGCCGTGCCGTGTCTTCAAGGATATAAATGGTGTATGGAACCTCGTCGGAAAGATCGTCGCCCGGCCACACGAGCCCATAGCCGAAACGATACGCTTGGCTGGTTTCGCCGTTAGACAGCACATATTCCAGCGGGCCTTCGAACCGTTCCTTCCCGGGCTGCAACATCTTGACTGATGGCAGTTGCGGGCCTCGTGCCGAATCGGAGTCCCACAGAACGAAGGGCAGCACGATTTGCGCGTACAGGCCGCTACTGGGGCGTTTCAAGCGAGGATCTGGCAGTTTGTCGTCATACGGAGGCACCAGGTCGCCGCCGCGGCTGAACTCGGTTTCACGGGCGAAGTCCAGGGCGTAATCGCGCAACCTGCCGAGCAGGATGTTTTCGGCGGTGCTCAGAAAGGCGCGATCGAGGGCATAGCCGGCCAGCGCGAGAAATGCGATCAGGCCGAGACTGGCCGCCAGCAACTGCCGCGTCTGCAGCGAGCGAGGGCGCCAATGGTAGAGGCGTTCATGCGTGGCCATGGTGGATAGTCGGGCCGCAATGTGTCGCGCCGCAAGGCGTCGTCAGCATGCGGCTCCGAACGTCTGGAGATGCGGGCGGAGTCAAGCGTCGCCGGTGCGTGCGATCGCGAAGCGATAGCCGCGACCGCGCACGGTCTCGATAGGCTTCAGCGCACCGTCGGGGTCGAGCTTCTTGCGCAGACGACCGATGAAGACTTCGAGTACGTTGGAATCCCGGTCGAAATCCTGCTGGTAGATATGCTCGGTGAGGTCGGCTTTCGACACCAGCTCGCCTGCGTGCATCATGAGATATTCGAGCACCTTGTATTCGTAGCTGGTCAGGTCGACGTTGCCGCCGTTGACAGTGACCGTCTGTGCGGCAAGGTCGAGGGTGACCGGCCCGCATTCCAGCGCCGGTTTGCTCCAGCCTGCGGCGCGGCGCACCAGCGCGTTGATGCGGGCGAGCAGTTCTTCGACGTGGAAAGGTTTGACGAGGTAGTCGTCGGCGCCCTGCTTCAGGCCTTCGACTTTGTCCTGCCAGCTGGAGCGAGCAGTGAGGATCAGTACGGGGAACTGCTTGCCCTCCGCGCGCAGGGCCTGGATCAACTCCATGCCCGACATCTTCGGCAGACCCAGATCGATGATGCCGATGTCGAACGGGACCTCGCGGCCCATGTACAGGCCTTCCTCGCCGTCCTGTGCGGTATCGACCGCGTAGCCTTCGCGTTTCAGCCGTGCGGCCAGGGTCTCGCGGAGGGGGGCTTCGTCTTCGACCAGAAGAATGCGCATCGATCGCTCCAAGGCTGGCGGAGATGCCAGCGTCTCATTCAGGAATGGAGCATAGCCGTGTGCGGCGGTGACCGAGCGGCGGGCGATCGGCTTGTTCAGAATTCGCTTATTCGAGCCGGGTGCCTGCCGTGGGTAAAACAGTCCAGCCTGTAAGGCCTAGTTGCCGCTGCCGGGATGCGGAGGATTGTCGTCGTTGCGCCCGGATTGGCGGCGCGGCTCTTTGTTCGAGTTGGCGTCATCCATGTAGACGCGGACGCGGCCTTCATCATCGACGACTTTGATGCGGTTCACGTCGCGACCGTCGTACTGCATGCGCTCTGCGCTGAGGACTTGGCCACGATTGGAGCGCTCGATCCTGCGTACGGCATCGGACAGGGTCTCGCTCTGCTGAGGACGTGCGGGCTCAGCTGGCGGCGGCGTGCGCTCCGCGCGCGGGCCTCGCCCCTGCTGGGCGGCCGCCGGCAGGGTCGCACAGGCCAAGGCAAAGGCCAGAGCGGTCAGTGGCAGGAGACGGCGGAACAGCGGCATGGTCGGAGGTTCTCTGGTCGGGGCGGCGACAACAGGACGCAGCATCGCGCTTGGGATGGGCATTCTTGGCGGCGGGCAGTGAATCCGTCCTTAACTTTTTCTTAAGCCTGTTCGAAGCAGTGGCCTGGGTTCAGTGAATCGATCAGTGAATCGATCGCGTCCAGCCATGGTTTCAGTAGATTTCGCCGACACAACAGCGCAGCGAGCCACCAGCGGCTTCGATCGCGTCGAGGGCAATGCTGTGCACTGCAAATCCCGCAGCGGCGAGCAATTCGCGCGAACCGGGCGACAGCATGTCCGCTGCGGCCTCGCTCATCCAGACACTATCTCCGCTCAACGCGATTGCATTTCCGGCGAACGTCTTGTGTTCGGCCGGCGACAAACGGATGGCGTGCTCTGCGTAGGCACTGCAGATGATATCGGCGACGGCAGGATCGGCGAAGCCATCGGGGCAGATCAGCGCGGCGCGGCCGGCCAGCACCGCCAGCACGACGTTGGTGTGGTATTCGCCGGGCGCGAGGTCGAAGATCAGGGTGGCGCGCAGGCCGAAGGCGTCATGCATCAGCCGCGCGCCTGCTTCGTCGCAGCGTTCCGACAGCCCACAGAAGCCGAGCCCACGGGCACGATCGATCACCAATGCGCCGGTCAGCTCGCACGGATGCGGCTGCAGGGAAAGATCGATTTCGGCGCAGCCCAGCGATTGCGTGAAGAACCGGCGGATGTCGGTGCGGGTGGCTTCGCGTTGGCGCACCGGGTGTCGCATGCGGCCCACGATCAGCCGTCCTGGCGCGGTCGCGAAGACGTTGTTGGGAAACACGGCATCGGGCGTTGCCGGGTCGCCGGCGAAACAGATCACCGGCAGTTCGGCCGAAAGCGCGCGCTGCAGCTCGCGATGCTGGGCAGACGCGCGAGCGGCGTCGAACTCAGCGGCTTCGGCCATGTAGCGGTTGTCGCTGGCCGATTCGGCCGCCAGCCTGAAGCCGTCCGGGGCGACCAGGAATGCGGCCTTGGCGGTGGCCGGGCCGAAATCTGGTGCGCAGGCGCGGGCGAAGTCGAGGAATGCAGCGGAGTCGCGGGTCAGCATGTCGGTCACGCGGCCTTGTCGTGCTGTGTGTTGGTCTTGGCCAATGCCCGTTCGATCAGTGACCAGTCCGCGCCCGGACGATGCGCGCCTTCGCTGAGGATCTGCCGGAACGCGCGGCCGCCGCGTTCG
>JANLSB010000258.1:0-3822 GCA_031362125.1 Lysobacterales bacterium
CCCGCCGACACCCGCCGCGTACTTGGGCTGGGGATCTCGGCTTCGTTGAACGCACCCATCGAACAGGCACGCTTCGGCGTGTTCCGCATGTAATCCTCACGAACACAGACTACCGCATGATCGTCGGCATTGACCTCGGCACCACGCATTCACTGATTGGCGCCTATACCGAACAAGGCAGCACACTTTTCCCGAACGCGCTGGGCGGTCTGCTGACGCCATCGGTGGTCAGCGTCGAAGGCGACACTGTGCTGGTCGGACAGCCGGCGCGCGATCGGTTGATCAGTCATCCGGAGCGCACGGTCGCTTCGTTCAAACGCTGGATGGGCAGCTCGCGCGAAACCCGGCTCGGCGATCGCAATTTCCGTCCGGAAGAGCTGTCGGCGCTGGTACTGCGTTCGCTGCTGGCCGATGCCGAGGCTGCGCTGGGCGAAAGCATCACCGAAGCGGTGATCAGCGTGCCCGCGTATTTTTCCGACGCCCAGCGCAAGGCCACGCGCAGCGCGGGCGAATTGGCCGGTGTGCGCGTCGAGCGGCTGATCAACGAACCGACCGCTGCCGCATTGGCGTACGGGCTGCAGAACCGCGAGCAGGAAAGCCGGTTCCTGGTCTTCGATCTTGGCGGCGGCACATTCGACGTGTCGATCCTGGAATCCTTCGACAATGTGTTCGAAGTGCACGCCAGTGCCGGCGATAATTTCCTCGGCGGCGAGGACTTTCTTGACGTGCTGGTGGAGGCTTTTTGTCAGGACCATTCGCTGCGTCGCGCGGCGATGAGTGCCCAGGAGTACGGCCAGCTGCGGCGGCGTCTGGAACTGCTGAAGTGCGAACTCGGCAGCACTGCAGCCGCGCCGCTGCAGATCACGCTCGGCAACCGCAGCTACGAATGGATCATCGATGAAGACCGTTTCGGACGCCTTTGCGAGCCGCTGGTGCAGCGCATGCGCACCCCGATCGAGCGCGCGATGCGCGACGCCAAACTGCAGCCGGCGCAGCTGGACGAGATCGTGCTGGTGGGCGGCGCCAGCCGCATGCCGCTGGTCGCACGCCTGGTCTCGCGGATGTTCGGTCGACTGCCGTTGCGCCACGTCAATCCGGATCAGGCGATCGCGCTCGGTGCCAGCGTCGCAGCGGGACTGAAGTCGCGCGATGCCAAACTCGAAGAGATCATCCTGACCGATGTCTGCCCGTACACACTGGGCACCCAGATCGCGCGCCGCGACCCGAGCGGCCAGATCCACAACGGTTATTTCCATCCGATCATCCTGCGCAACAGTACGGTGCCGATCAGTCGCGAAGATATGTTCTATCCGATGCACGAGCAGCAGAAGCAGTTGACGATCGATATCTTCCAGGGCGAGAACCCGCTGGTAGCGAACAACATCAAACTCGGCGAAATCACCCTGGATCTCGTCAAACGCAAGCCGAACGACGAAAACGGCGTCACCGTACGATTTACCTACGATATCAACGGTCTTCTGCAGGTGGAAGTGACCGAACACGCGACCCAACGTCGCCACGAACTGCTGCTGGAACAAAACCCGGGATTGCTTACCCCAGAGGACATTCGTACGCGCCTCGCTGCGTTGGCGGAACTCAAGATACATCCACGCGACCAGCAGGAAAACATCGCGGTTCTGACGCGCGCCGAGCGGTTGTACGAGGAGTTCCTGCACGAACGCAATCAGCTGCAGGACTGGATCATGCATTTCCGCGCGATTCTCGACAGTCAGGACGTGGCGCTGATCGCACGCCACCGCAGTCAGCTTGCGGAGGCGCTGGACACGCTGGAAGCGCAGGCATGAACCACGCGCTGCACGCACTGGGCCTCGGCTCCGACGCCGACGAGCGCGCGATCAAGCGCGCGTACGCGGCGAAACTGAAGACCACGCGTCCCGATAGCGATCCGGAAGGATTCCAGGCCTTGAACGCGGCCTACCAGGCCGCGCTGGAATGGGTGCGATCACAGGCACTGGAAGATTTGTCGCAAGTAATCGCGGCGCCCGCTGTTCCGGCGGATGCGCTGCCCGGCCCCACGCGTTCGCAACAGGCTAGTTCGCAACAGGACAGTTCGCCAGATCTGGGCGAAAACGACAGCATTGTCGATCACCATGATCGCGATGACACGGATGTCCACGCGCCAGCAGGCAACGAAGATGGATCTGCATTTGCCGAAGTCGAAGCACCTTCGGATACGATCCGTTTCGATCTCGATGCCTTCTTCGAGTCGTGCGTTGCGTTGGCGGTGCGCAGCCGCGACGGCGAACTGCTGGGTTGGCTCAATGCCCAGCCCATTCTGTGGTCGCTGGAGCACAAGACACCGATCGCGCACTGGCTGCTACGTCATCTGAACGAGATACGGCCTCCGATCGAGGCCCGACGGTTCGATGTGCTCGCCGATTTCTTCGGGCTGCTCGACCTCAACTCGGGATACGACGCCTATGTCATCCATCGCCTGCGCCATCGCCTGCATCTGGCCTGGGAAGTGCAGACCGAACAGCTGCGGGCACTGGCGCAGCGTGCGGGCATGGATGGCGGCAGCGTCGCAGCCGATATCCGCCAAACGCGTCGCATCCTGCAACAGCTTCGCCGCCCGATGAACATCGCGCAGATACTGTTTGCCGGCTTGATGCCGATGTACCCATCCGCAGTGCGCAGATTTCTCCGTCGGCTCGACTTCGGCAACCTCGATGACCTGCCCGCGCCGATCGAACCGGCGCAGGTGGCGTTCTGGGAGGCAGCCGGGGATCGCTCGCGTTTCTCGGCGCCGCGGCTGCAGATCGGCGCCATGCGATGTCTGGCCTACGCGGCAATCGGTGTATTGGTCGTGCTGCTGGTCAAAGCCCTGACCCCCGGGACCGTGATCGACCCGGCCATCGCGCTGAAGACCGGAACGACGCTGCTCGCCGGTCTGTTTGCCGGCTGGTTGGCATGGCTCGGTGGACAGGCCACTCTGGAGTGGCAATGTCTGCCGCAGGATGGCGAAGAGCGCTTCGGCCGATCGCGCTGGGCGCTGATTCCGATGCTTGCTCTGCTCGCGGTCGTACTGGACTCGGCTACGCCGTGGAACAGCATCGCCACCGCCGTCTCGATGACATCGTGCGTCTTGGCCTGGCACCGGTATCGTCAACGGAATGGCCCGCTCTTCGATTCAGCACCGCGCGGACGGCTCTGGTCTGCGCTCGGTTTCCTGCTGGCGTTCGGCGTCGTGCTGGTGCTGCTCGATCGCGCACCGCACCTGCTCGTCGGTGGCATCAGCGCGTTGGCGGTCACGCTGTGGGCGGCGGATCTGCGCAAACAGCGCGGCGCTTCCGAAAGCTGAATGCGAAAAATCTGTCGCGTGAACAGCTGCCATTCTGCTGCCGGGGTCACACCCTGATGTCGGCGACGGCGATAAGGTTGGATGTCCTGCCGTCGCCATCGGCATTTCCGGAGCACCCTTTGCATGGCCATTTTCAATCAATCCAACCCGCCCAAGAAAGATGCCGCACCTGCGGCAGCGGATACGCCGAGCTTCGTTGCCCGCGACGCTTCCGCGCCGCCCGCGAATACCGACTTCGCGCCGGCCACCTTCCCGCGCAGCAATGCTGCTCCGGAACCGGTCGCAGCCCCGGCGGCGAAAGAGTCGCTGATCGCCGCTGACCTCACCATCGAAGGCAAGATCGAAGGCTCCGGCCACGTCCGCATCGCCGGCAAGTTCAAGGGCGACGTCAACGTGCAGGGCGACCTGACCATCGAGCCGGGCGCCAAGCTCACCGGCGGCGTGCGCGCCGACAAGGTGATGATCGCCGGCGAACTGGAAGGCAACATCGAGCAGGCCAC
>JANLSB010000313.1:0-2844 GCA_031362125.1 Lysobacterales bacterium
CGCCGATCGGCGACACCGCGATCGGCCGCCACGGCGTGAAGAAGCGCTCGTGAGACCACGGCCACAGCAGCGCCACGCCGAGGCCGCCGTTGGTCAGCGCGTCGAGCAGCGGATGCGATGCGGTGCAGAACGTGAGCCACAGCAGCGCGCGCCATCGCGTCGTGCGCAGCCAGGGCGCAAACGCGGCGCCGAGCAGACCGACCGCCACTGCGAACAGCAGAGAATGGCTCGCGCCGCGATGTCCGAACTGGTCGGCGTAGGCGATGCCGAGCTTGAACGCAGCGGTATCGAAGTCGGGCGCCATCGCCACGAACATGCCGGCTGCGATCAGTCGCGGCGAGATCGTTTTGCGGGTGAGCGCGAGCCCCAGGGCGAGCGGCACGGCGGCATGGGTGAAGATCGTAGGCATCGTGTTCGATCAGGGATAGAAGAACCAGACGTCGGCGATCAGGCCATCGCTGATCCGATACACCGCCATCACTTCAGACGGTTGCTTGTGCAGGCCATGGATGCGTTCGTGATCGGTGACCTTGTCGCCCAGCGCGATGCGGTTCAGCAGTTCGGCGCGCAGGGTCGGGATCGAAAAACGATGCTCGGCATAGAATGCGCGCAGCGCAGCTTTGCCCACCGTGCCGGGCGCTTCCGCCGGCATCCGGAACAGGCGGACATCCTCGCTGAAGCAGTCGACGAAGCGGTCGAGATCGTGCGCGTTGTAGGCATCCAGCTGGCGTTGCACGATTTCGGTCGGGGTCATGGCAATGCTCTGGTCCGGCATTCAGACGTCGTCGGCGCGAAACGCATCGCGCAGCCAGTCGAAAATGGGGGCTTCCGTGTCGCCGCTGGCGTCGATCACATCGAAGCGGCAGGGCGCGCGGCTGTATTCGCGATGCGCGGCGAGGAACTGGCTGGCGGCGTGCACCAGTTTGCGGCGTTTGCTGGCATCGACCGATGCCGCACCGCCGCCGAAGCCGCTCGAAATATTGCCCGCAATGCGGCGATAGCGCACTTCGACGAACACCAGCGTGTCGCCGTCGCGCATCACCAGGTCGAGTTCTCCACCGCGATAATTCGCATTGGCGGCGACGGGTTCCAGCCCGTGGCGTTGCAGGAAGTCGCCGGCGAGCGCTTCGACGCGCGCGCCCTGCGTGCGGCGTTGGTTAGTCGCCACTGCGGGCGAGCGCGACGATCTGGCCGTTGCTGAACGTCGACCACGCCGGGCTGCGCACGATGTTGCCGAAGCCGTCGATGCGCAGATCGCCGGTCGCGCCGTCGACTTTGCCGTTGGACTGGCTGGCGAGTCGTTCGAGATACGCGGTGAGCAGCCACGCGTCGTAGCCGAATGCGAACAGTTTGGCGGCTGGACCGCGCGCGGTGGACAGCATGCCGCCGGTGCTTTCCGCCGAGGGCAGGCCGGCGATGCCCTGCACACTCCAGGTTTCGGCCGGGAAAGCGATGCCGTCGAGCAGCTTGTCCTGTTCCGGCTTGCCGGTGCCCGACAGCAGCTGGGCGGTGGAGACGCGTGGTTTCGTGCCGAGACCGGCGGTGGCCAGCTGCGTCGCCAGCACCCGTGCCTGCGCGCCCTTCAGCGCGAAGAAGACCGCGTCGATGCCGCCTTCCTTCTGCGCAGCCGCTTGCAGCGCTGCGGTGTTGTCGACCGGTTTCTCGCCAATGGTCAGTGTCTCCACCACGCTGCCGCCGCGGCTCGACAGGTGTTCGCGGAATGCGGCGACGCTGCGGCGCATGCCATCGTCGCTGCCCTGCAGCACCAGCACCCGGCGCGCCTTGCGCGAGAGCAGGTATTCGGCTGCCGCGATGCCGTCGTCCTCCGGCGCCAGCGCGAAGCTGGCGTGGCCGCCGGGCGGCGCGGCCGGGCCGCGATTCAGCGCCAACACCGGCACGCCGAGCTGCGATTCCTTGAACAGCGCGCCGACTTCGTCGCGGCCGAGCGGGCCGACCACGTAATCGGCGCCCTCGGTGCTGGCCTTCTGATATGCGGCGACCGCGCCGGCCGGCGTACCGGTGGTGTCGTAGAACACGAGCTCCGGCTTCTGTCGGTGTTCGCCGTAGTAGCCGGCCAACAGGCCGTCGCGTACCGGCGAAGACGCTGCCGCCATCGCACCGCTCAGCGGCAGCAGCACCGCGAGCTTGCGCGGCGGCCGGTAGCCGTCGCGATCCGCCGGCGGGCGGCTGCCGGCGTTGAAGCGCCAGTGGCCTTCGCGGTCGAACGGACGTGGCAGGGTCAGGCCACGGCGCATCAGTTCGCGGCCGATGAAGTTGTAGAGCGGATCACCGTCGCGCAGCACGCCGGCTTCGCTGCTGAGGGTGGCGTTGTCGAGGCCGGCGATGATGCGTTCGATCTCGCGGCCGTTGTCGATCTTGGCCTGACCGGTCAGCGTGTCGTGATTGCCGGCGAGGGCTGAGGCCTGGGTGATCAGTGGGTTGACCCGGTAGGTCGATGGCTTGGTGCCACCGGGCTTGGTCGGTACGCAGGCGGTCAGGCCCAAGGTGAGCAAACCGGTGCAAAGCCAAGCCAACGTCGTCGAATTCATGCGCATCGCCGCAACCCTTGAGTGAACCGTTAGGGCAACGCTGAAAAAGTCAGCGTTGTCGCGGCACAAGGATGTGCCGCTCGCGATTCAGTCACGCAAGTGACTGAATCGGCGTGAGCAGGCCCGAACTTGGTTCGGGCCTGCTCACGCCGAACAAGTTCAGGATGCACTTGTTCGGCGTTACCTTAAGATTCTACCCGCCTGCCATACCCTGAGCGAGCTAGGGCCTGTTAACGCCATGGAAGCAGCGCGCGTTGGGTCTCAATGGCCGTCAGGTGGTGGCGCGCCGCGCTGG
>JANLSB010000319.1:0-5641 GCA_031362125.1 Lysobacterales bacterium
CAGCCGCAGACTGTCGGGCACATCCTCCAAGCCCGAAAGGATGCCCTCCTGGGTTTTCAGCAGGCGCTCGGCTTCGGGGTAATCGCCCAGCCCCAGCCGCAGCCGCGCGATCACCCCGAACACTTCCGCCTGATCCAGCGGCTGTCGCGCGAGTTCGCGCCAGCCCCGCGCCTCCCCCGCCGCCCACAGCGTGCGTACATCCAGCGGCCCCGGCGGGCCGCCGTTGCCGCCGGCCTGCTCGAACAGATTGGTGACGAACCGCAGCAGCGCCTGCGCGCGGTTGGCTTCGCGCAGCGCCTGTCCCGCCTGCCAGGTCACCAGCACCAGCGCCGAGGTCAGCACCGCCAGAATGAGCGCGGTGGTCGCCAGCGCCCAGCGATGGCGCTGCACGAATTTGCGGGTGCGGTAGGTGATGCTCTGCGGCCGCGCCAGCACCGGCTTGCCTTCGAGGTAGCGGTGTATGTCCAGCGCCATGGCCTCCACCGAGGGATACCGGTGTTCCGGTCGCTTCGACAGGGCCTTCAGCGCGATGTTGTCCAGATCGCCAGTGATCTCCTTCGCGCGCCGCCGCAGCGCCGGCGTGCGCGACGGATCGCTGTCGGCTTCGCGCAGCAGATTCGCCGACGGCTTCTGCGGGTCCGAGAGCAGGATCGCCTCTTCCCACTCCGCGTCGGTCTGCCGTTTCAGTTTGTAGGGCTTGGTTTCGGCAAGCAGTTCGTACAGCACCACGCCCAACGAATACACGTCGGTCATCGTCGTCACCGGCTCGCCGCGAATCTGTTCCGGCGCCGCGTAGTGCAGGGTGAACGCGCGCACTTCGGTGCGGGTGTTGTCGCGGCCCGCTTCCTGACCGTCGAGCAGTTTGGCGATGCCGAAATCAAGCAGCCGCACTTCGTCCAGCGGCGTGACCATGATGTTCGATGGTTTCAGATCGCGATGCACGATCAGGTTGGCGTGCGCGTGACTCACCGCTTCGCATACCTGCAGAACCAGTTTGAGCCGCGCGTCGATACTCAGATCGCGACTGCGACACCAGTCGGTGATCGGCTCGCCTTCGACGTATTCCAGCGCGAGGTAAGGCTGGTTGTCGGTGCTGATGCCGGCATCGAGCAGCCGGGCGATGTGCGGATGGCCGAGGCGGGCGAGGATCTGCCGTTCGCGGGTGAAGCGCTGGCGCAGATTGGGGTCGGCCAGTCCGGGGCGCAGCAGTTTCAGTGCAACGCGGCGCTGATACATGCCATCCGCGCGGCGCGCCAGCCAAACCTGGCCCATGCCGCCTTCGCCAAGCAGGCGGTCGAGTTTGTACGGACCGATCATCGTGTCCGCTTTTGCCATCGGCGGCAGTGTCACCAGCGGTTCGGCGAGAAAGTCCTCGTTGTCGTCCTCCAGCGCCAGCAGTGCTTCCACTTCGGCCGCCAGTGCCGGATCTTCCTCGCGCAGTGCGCTCAGTCGCGCAGCGCGCGCGTCACCATCCAGTTCGAGCAGCGCATCGAGCAGTGGCGACAGGCGCTGCCAGCGTTCGGCGTCCATCGGTCGCTCGCTTCAGCGCTCGCCGTTCTCGTCGCCGAGCGAGGCCAGCAGGAACATCCGCGCCTTCTGCCAGTCGCGGCGGATGCTGCGCTCCGATCGCTTCAGCAGCTCGGCGATTTCCTGTTCCGACAGCCCGGCGAAATACCGCAGCTCCACCACCTGGGCGAGCTTGACGTCGACTGCAGCGAGTTTGGTCAACGCGGTGTCGAGGCCCAGCATGTCCTCGTCCAGGCGCAGCCCGCCTTCGACATCGTCCGGCAGCTCGGTCACCCGATGCAGGTCGCCGCCGCGCTTCTGCGCGAGGCGCTGACGTGCGTAGTCCACCACCACGCTGCGCATCGCCGATGCGGCATACGCGAAGAAGTGCGCGCGGTCGTCGAACTGCACGTCGCGACGGCCGATGAGTTTCAGATAGGCCTCGTGCACCAGCGCGGTCGCGTCCAGCGTCTGCCCGTACTGCCCGGCCAACTGCCGCCGCGCCATCGCATGCAGCTCGTGGTACAGCGTGCCGAGCACACGGTCCAGCGCCGCACGGTCGCCGTCGCGGGCGGCGTCGAGCCACTGGGTGATATCGGCGTGCTCGTTGTCGCTCATGTATCGGCCTGATGCCTCATCGATCGAGGGCCGACTATACCGCAGCCCCGCCCGGCCCCGTCATCGCTGGCAGTGCCCGCACCAGACCGTGGCCCGCTGCGCCAGCATCGCCTGCTTCAACGGCCGCCCGCAGCGTGGGCAGGGCTCGCCGCCGCGCCCGTAGGCCGACAGCTCCTGCTCGAAGTAGCCCGGCGCGCCGTCCGGGCTGATGAAATCGCGCAAGGTGGTACCGCCGCGTGCGATCGCATAGGTGAGAATCCGGCGGATCTCCTGCGCGATCGCCTCGTAGCGTTCGCGCGACACCTTGCCCGCCGCGCGCAGCGGCGACACCCCCGCCGCGAACAGCGCCTCGGCCGCATAGATATTGCCCACGCCGACCACGATCTTCTGATCCATCAGGAACGCTTTCACCGGCACCTTGCGTCCGCGACTGCGTTCGAACAGCAGCTCACCGCTGAAATCGTCCGACAGCGGCTCAGGCCCGAGATCGCGCAACAGTGAATGCGTCTCGCCAGGCGGCTGCCACAGCAGACTGCCGAAGCGTCGCGGATCGTTGAAGCGCAGCACCTTCGCCGCAGCCTTGCCTTTGCCTTCGATCAGAACATCGACATGGTCGTGCGCCTGCACAGGCGTGCTCGCCGGCAACACCCGCATGCTCCCCGACATGCCCAAATGCCACAGCGCCGAACCCGCAGCGGTATCCATCAGCAGATACTTCGCACGGCGACGGATCGACAGAATCATTTGCGAAGGCAACAGCGTTTCGATCTCGCGCGGAATCGGCCAGCGCAGATCTGGCCGGCGCAGGGTCACGCCGATCACGCGATGGCCTTCCAGATGCGGCGCCAGACCGCGGCGCGTGGTTTCTACTTCGGGGAGTTCGGGCATGGCTTGATGCAGGTCTGCGGCACCGCATGATAAGCCCGCCGCTGGTCGGTGATGCGTCAACAGCATGCGCGCAGCATGTTAATTTCGAGGCTTGCTGCAGGGGGCAACAACATGACAGGAAGTTCTGAGCCGCATGATCCGCCGACCATTTCCTATGTGGCGCTTGCGGACCGCTTCATCGACGCTGACAAAACCATGCCGAATCGCGCTTTTGCCTTCCTGCTTGGCGCAGGGGCGTCGCGGTCGTCCGGCATCAAGGGCGCCGGGCAGATGGTCGACGATTGGCTCCGGTTGCGTCATCGCGAGACGGTCGGAGACACCGACGGCGACTACAAGACCTGGGCGACCGCACAGACGCTTGGCATCACGCACCTTGATCCTGCTGACCCCGCCGCATCCTATTCCGAGCTGTACCGCAGGATGTACGCGCGCGACCCGGATCGCGGCTATGCGTACCTCGAAGAGCAGATGCGGACCGCCGAGCCCAGCTATGGCTATTCGGTGCTTGCGCGGATCATGGAAACCACGCGGCACAAGGTGGTCGTCACGACCAACTTCGACAATCTTGTAGCCGACTCGCTCTCGATCTTCAGCAAGACCTATCCGCTGGTGTGCGGGCACGAGTCGCTTGCCGGGTTCATCAGCGCCCGCGCGCGGCGTCCTCTGGTAGTGAAGGTGCACCGCGATCTGCTGTTGGCGCCGAAGAGTGCGCCCGAAGACCTCGGTGCTCTCCCAGAGGCGTTCTCGAATGCCCTTGCCGAAATCTTCCGGCACTACACTCCGATTGTCATCGGCTACGGTGGTAACGACGGCAGCCTGATGAAGTTTCTCAAGGACCTGCCGAAGCAGTCCGTTCCCGGCGGCGTCTACTGGTGTTACTGGGAGGGCGGTGAACCGCCTTCAAGCGATATCCGCCAATTCGTGGCCGCGCAGCACGGCGATATTGTCCCGATCCCCGGCTTCGATGAAGCGATGATGCTGTTCAGCAACGCACTCGAATTCGATGTTCCCGACAAGTTTGTACTCGACCGCGCGGAGGCCCGCGCCAAGCGTATCGTCGAGCAAGCTCAAAAGTTGCAAGCGCGCACGAGGAGCAAAAAGCCTCATGTGCGAGCAGCAAACGCATCGGGCGTGGCGGAAGCGGCCACGAATGTGCCGTACTCGGCGCCGGAGCAAGGCGGGACAGCGTCAGGCGAAGGATCGACTGAAATCAACGCGCTGGCCGAAGCGGTTGAAAAAACCATGCAACGCACCGCAGGTGCTTTGCGCTGGTGGCAGTGGTATGAGCGAGCCAACGCCGCGACCGATGTCGTGGAACGAGACCGCATCTATCAGGAAGCGATCGCCGCGCTGCCAGACTCACCCGAACTACTCAATGCTTATGCGATTTTCCTCACCGATGTCCGCAAGGACCACGACAAGGCGGAGACTTACTACACGCAGTCGCTCGCCGCCGATCCGACCAACGCGGTCGTGCTTGGCAACTACGCCAGCCTTCTCACGAATATCCGCAAAGACCACGACATGGCGGAAACCTACTTCACGAAGTCCATCGCCGCCGATCCAACCGATGCGATCGTGCTTGGCAACTACGCGTTCTTTCTCCAGCATGTCCGGAAAGACCATGACAAAACGGAGACCTATTACTCGAAGGCCCTTGCCGTCGATCCGACCGATGCGTTCGTGCTTCGCAACTATGCGTTCTTTCTCCATGATGTCCGGAAAGACCATGACAGAGCGGAGACCTACTACACGCAGGCCATCGCCGCCGATCCGACCAACGCGGACTTGCTCGGCAACTACGCGTACTTTCTCAAGGATTTCCGCAAAGACCATGACAAAGCGGAGACCTACTACACGCAGGCCCTCGCCGCCGATCCGACCGACACATCCGTGCTTAGAAGCTACGCCTACTTTCTCTCAAATGTTCGCAAGGATCATGACAAGGCCGAGGCACAATACAAACGCGCGCTCGCCGCCAATCTAACCGACGCTTCCACTTGCTCAAGTTACACGAGATTCCTGCTTTCGATCGGACGGACGGACGAAGGTTTAGCGATGCTCGACCGCGCGGTAGCGACCATCGATACGATGGAACATAAAATTCCTATCGCCAGAGTGTGGATGTGCGCGACGTGTCATTGGATTCCGGATCGCTGGCATCAAGCGCTGGCAAAGCTCAAGCAACTGCTGCTGACGGACAAATTCACTGATATGCATGCGGACTTCACCGGTGTGATCGAAGCCGCAAAGAAACGAGACCACCCCGCCGCCGAATGGCTCGACCCGCTGGCGGCGGTGTGCGCCGGAATGGCGGACGCGTCCACATTGGATGGATGGGATGCTTGGAACGAGGCGTAGCCCGAGTGCGCGCAACGCGCGTACCCGGGGCGACGGGAGGAATACTTCACCGAAGATCGCCGGGTGGGATCTTCTGCCCCAATGCTCCGAACTTAAGCTTTCCCCGCAAGCGATGGGAGTCGATTCAACGCGACAGTCGTGAACCACCGTCATCCTCGCGCAAGCGAGGACCCAAACTATCATCGCGATCATGCATGGGTCCTCGCTTGCGCGAGGATGACGGTGCGTTCTTGAATACAGCGAGTAGGCTGGGTCATCGACCCAGCCT
>JANLSB010000322.1:0-1659 GCA_031362125.1 Lysobacterales bacterium
CTTCGACCGGATTCGCCGTATGCGGCTGTTGATGGTGCAGATAGGCCGCGAACAGGATCAGGGCCAGCGTGACCGCCATCAGAAAGGCGATCACCATCGAAAAACGCTTCAGAAAGTCCAGATCGTAATTGCGCACGACTCACCCGGAAAACGACTGTTGATGAAACGGCCGGGCTGCGGCCGCAGAATCCGCCCAGTATAAAGGCTGCAGCGGCCCGGATTCGAGCCCGCGCATCCTCCCGGGCCGGGCCGCAGTGCCCGGATCGGGCGCAATGCCTTTTTCCAGGCCCGGACCGAAGTCGGGTTCGGCGGTATCGGCGTGGCATGGCACACTAGCCACGATGAGCGATTCCTCTGTTCTCGACCTGATCCAGCTGCGCCGGGGCTGCACCTACTGCTCGGTGCGTCAGCTCTGCCTGCCGGGCGGGATCCGTGCGGAAGAATTGCACCAGCTCGACGAGATTGTGCAACGGCGCCGCCCCGTCGCCCGCGGCGAACGGCTGTTCCGGCTCGGCGATCCGTTGACTGCGGTCTTCGTCGCCCGCGATGGTGCGTTCAAGTCGGTCAGCATCAGCGAGGACGGCGAGGAGCAGGTGCTCGGCTTCCATCTGCCCGGCGAACTGATCGGCCTCGATGCCCTCGGCAGCGGCCATCATCGCTGCGAAAGCGTCGCGCTCATCGCCGCCAACGTCTGCGAAGTGCCCTACGACCAGCTGACCCACGTCGCCGCGCAGTTGCCGAGCCTGCAGCAGCAGCTGTTCCGCGTGATCGGCCAGAGTACCGATCGCGACCAGGATCATCTGGGCATGCTCGTCCGCCGTCAGGCCAATGAACGCATCGCCCTGTTCCTGCATAGCCTCGGCGAACGCTACCTGATCGCCGGCCACTCCGATCGCCAGTACTCACTGCCGATGAGCCGGGAGGACATCGCGCGCTTTCTCGGTCTCGCGCTGGAAACCGTCAGCCGTGGCTTCACCCGGCTGCAGGACGACGGCGTCATCGCCGTCACCGGCCGTCGGGTCGAGATCGTCGACGCCATCGCACTGTCGCGCCTCGCCCACCATGTCGAATCCAGCCACGACAAGCAGCAGCGCGCGTAAGGCAATTCGTCAACGCAGTTGCAGAAGACCGGCGATATTGTCGTGCAGCACCATCCGCTGTTCTTCAGGCGTGAGTTGCAGCTCACGCACGGCAGCCAGCGCATTCGCGGGCGCTTCGGTCGGCCAGTCGGAACCGAACAGCATCCTGTCCATGCCGATCTGGCGCATCGTCCAGACCAGTTCGTCCTGCACCGGCGAGCCGGCATAGAACACCGCGATTGCCGACAGATCGAACCAGACGTTGCCTGGCATGCCCATCTTTTTCAGCAAGGCATACACCCCCGTCTCGCGGAACTGGCTGAACCCCATGTGCGCGAACACGAACTTCGTATTCGGATGTTTCATCGACAGCGCCAGCAATTTGCCGAGCTGGCCGGGATCGAGCGGGTTGAAGCTGTCGAACAACACGACCAGACCGAGTTCGCCGCAGCGCGCAGTCACACGCGCGACTGCAGGATCGGCGACATCGAACTCCTGACTGTTCGGATGCAGTTTGATCTGCTTCACGCCCAGCTTCGCCACGCGTTCCAGCTCCGCCAGTGCTTGATCACCGTCGGCG
>JANLSB010000324.1:0-7667 GCA_031362125.1 Lysobacterales bacterium
CGACCCGATCACCCTGACCTGGCTCAGGTTTCTGGTCGCCGCTTTACTGACCGCAATCTGGTTGGCCTCACGTGGTCAACTTTCCGGCTATCGCGGGCTGACTGGCCGTCATCGCGCGATGCTCGCGGTCGCCGCGCTGACCCTGATCGGCAATTACGTGTTTTTTCTGCTCGGCGTGCGCTATACGTCCCCGGCCAATGCGCAGTTGCTGATCCAGCTGGCGCCGCTGCTGATGGCGCTGGGAGCGATCCGGGTGTTCGGCGAACGTTTCGGCCCGGCACAGTGGGCAGGCTTGGCACTGCTGGCGACGGGACTGCTGGTGTTCTTCAGCGATCAGCGCCAGCACACCGCCGCCAGCGGCTACGACTTCGGCTCGGCGCTGGTGGTGCTGGCCGCAGTGGTCTGGGCGGCGTACGCGCTGCTGCAGAAACAGCTGTTGATGCGCTTGAACGCGATGCAGATCCTGTTGGCGATCTACGTCGCTGCCGCACTGCTATTGCTCCCGTTCGCGCAGCCGATGACGGTGCTGGCGCTGGATCCGTTGCATGCCTGGCTGCTAGCGTTCTGCGCGTTGAACACCGTGGCCGCCTACGGTGCGTTCGCCGAGGCACTGGCGCATTGGGAAGCCTCACGCGTGTCGGCGATCCTCGCGACCACGCCCCTGCTGTGCATCGCGGCGGTGACGGTTGCGCATACGCTGTGGCCGACGCTGATCGCAGCGGAACGTATCTCAGCCCCAGGCTACGTCGGTGCCGCGTGCGTGGTCCTGGGTTCGGCCGCGGTCAGCCTGCTGGGCGCGCGCCGCAAGCGCCAGTACGAATGACACGCTGACGGGCATATCCCGCCTGTTACGATGCTGGGATGACCGCTGCTGTGCCGACGCTGCCCGCCTTCGCCGACGTGCTTTCCGCCGCCGCCCGGATCGCGGCGCATGCACAGCAGACACCAGTGCTGCGGTCGCAGTCGCTCGACGATATCGCCGGCTGCGAACTGTATTTCAAATGCGAGAACCTGCAGCGCGTCGGTGCGTTCAAGTTCCGCGGCGCCTGCAATGCGATCTTCGCGCTCGACGATGAAAACGCGTCGCGCGGCATCCTGACTCAAAGCTCCGGCAACCATGGCGCTGCCGTCGCACTCGCCAGCCGCCTGCGCGGCGTATCCGCAACGGTTGTCGTGCCGGAAGGCGCGCCCGCCGTGAAGTTGGCGGCGATCGCCGGCTACGGTGCACGCGTGGTGCGCTGCGCACCGACGATGGCCGCACGCAACGCTACCGCTGCCGCGCTGGTCGAGGAGACCGGTGCGCATCTGGTGCACCCCTTCGACGACGCGCACGTCATCGCCGGCCAGGGCACAGTCGCGCACGAGTTTCGGCGCAGCAAGCCCGACCTCGACGCGCTGCTGGCGCCGGTCGGCGGTGGCGGATTGCTCTCGGGCTGCGCGCTGACCGCGCGCGCACTGCAAGCGAACCTGGAAATCTGGGGCGCCGAGCCTGAAGGCGCCGCAGACGCGCATGCGTCGCTGCGCGAAGGCCGCTGCATCACCGATATGACCGCAAAGACCATCTGCGACGGCCTGCGTGGGCATCTCGCGCCACGCACGCTTGCGCTGCTGCAGCGTCACATCAACGGCATCCTCACTGTCGACGACGAGGCCGTGATCGAAGCGATGCGGCTGCTGTGGGAGCGTTTGAAGCTGGTGGTCGAGCCTTCCGGCGCGATCGGTTTCGCGGCGGTACTGCGCAACCGCGAACGCTTCGTCGGGCGCCGCGTCGGCATCGTCATTTCAGGTGGCAACGTCGATCTGGATACCCTGCCCTGGCAGGCGCACGCATGACCCGCGCCGCGCCATCGCCGCTGATCCAGCGCGTGACCGGAAAGCGCCGCAAGCGGCGCGGCGTGTTCCGCTGGCTGCGACGGCTGTTGCTGCTCCTGCTGCTGTGGCTGTGCGGGGTGGCGCTGTACATCGTGCATGTCGGCGGGCGCGATGACGCCGCTGGCGAAAAGGTGCGCGCCGACGCGATCATCGTCCTCGGCGCCGCCGCCTACGACGCACGGCCGTCGCCGGTGTTCGAAGAGCGCATTCGCCACGGCATCGATCTGTACAGACTCGAGCGTGCGCCAACCTTGATCTTCACCGGCGGTTTCGGCGGCAACGGCGCGCGGTTTTCGGAATCGCAGGTAGCGCGACGTTACGCGCTACGCAACGGCGTGCCCGATCGCGCGATTCTGATCGAGACGGCCTCGCGCAACACCATCGAGAATCTCGGCCAGGCGGCTGCGCTGATGCGCGCGCGCAAGCTGGGCCGCGCGATCATCGTCAGCGACCCGCTGCACATGTCGCGCGCGCTGCGGATCTGCCGTGACGTCGGCATCGTCTGCCTGGGCTCACCGACGCCGACCACGCGCTATCGCAGCTTCTACACCCGCTGGCGGTTCCTGCTCAACGAAATCTATTTCTTCCATCGCGATCTGTTCGTGCGCCAGACGTAACGCGCACCCGAAGGGGTTTTCCATGATCATCGACGGCACCCGGACCCACGACCGCGCCACCACGCTTGTCCTCGATTATTACGCCGCCTTCAATCGCGGCGACTGGGCCGCGATGCTGGCGCTGCTCACCGACGATGTGATCCACGATCTCAATCAGGGCGCACGCGAAACCGGCCGCGATGCCTTCACTGCGTTTCTCGCGCGGATGGACCGCAGCTATCGCGAACAGCTGCGCGACATCGTGGTCATGGCCTCGCCCGATGGGGCCCGCGCCGCTGCGGAATATGTCGTGCATGGCGAATATCTCGTCGCCGATCAAGGCCTGCCGCCTGCGAACGGGCAGCGCTACGTGCTGCCGGGCGGCGCGTTCTTCGATATCCGTGACGGAAAAATCGCGCGGGTGACGAATTACTACAATCTGCAGGATTGGATTGCGCAGGTGAATTGAAGCGCAAGCTTGACCCTTTACGCATCCGCTACGTTTCATCCGTTGCGCCAAGGCGCGACCAATTCATGAATTCTGGTATCTGATAGGGCGTGCTCAAGCACGCCGTATGCTCGCAGTAGCAGCCGTATGCTCGTAGTAGTAGCCCGGGTAAGCGCAACGCGCGCACCCGGGATGAGGTTAAGCAGGCTCTCCGAAGTTTCCCGTGTGCGGCCCGCGGCCTTACCCTGGCTACGTTGCTGGGTCGATGCCCCAGCCCACATGCAATCCGCACCGCTTTTCCTTTCAAACCAGCAGCAGGGAGATTCCGCCGGAACAATGCGATAGGTCGTATATGTCATCGCTCTGCGGCTCGATGAATCTCAATTCGCCATCGTCGGCAATGAACCAGTTCACCGCATGGTAACCGCTGACCCAGTCGAAATTCCCCCATACAATGCCGACGCATAAAGCGTAGCGGAGCGACGCGGACTCGTAGGCATGGATGCTGATCTCGCTTTTCAGGACATAAGCGAAGTCATCGCAATCGAAACGCTCCGCCATCCAGGTGCGCCGATCCACCGAGCTTTCGTCGAGAATATTCCTCACCTCGCCAATTTTCGGCAGATAAAATGAGCCGTCGCCGAAACGAATACCCGGATCATCAGCCAGCTTTCCCGCCAGTTTCTTCTGGACCACACCCGACAATGAGCTGGTTGGCACGACGATTCCGGCTCCGGGAGGCGCTGCGATAAAATCGCGCGCACGAGTATCGATTCTTCTCCCTACAAGATGACCTGAAACCGGTCTTCCCAACATGGGCATGCTCATTTCTCCAATGTACGACGATTACAATTTGGAGAAGAGCTTCCGCCCAGTTCACCAAGCAAGCAATGTCGTGTTTGGGATCATTTCGGTGACGTAATCAACGCCGCCTTACCGGAATCCCACTCGCCGGAAACCTCGCGACATCTTCTCCGCCTTCACGGATCGGTGCGCCATGTTCTGGCGCCCATGCGAGTGCGGAGATGATTTCCCAGGTCGCGGGCAGGTGGCCGCTGTCGCGAAATGTTTCGTACGCGTCCGCGGCAGTCGCAAAGCGCGCTTTTCCGGTCAATGTATGACGTCGCGCGTGCAGCGCGTTGGTCGCGCCGATGGCGCGCAGTTCGCGCATCAGTGCGGCAAGATCGTCGTAGCGGGTGACCAGATCGTCGCGGTCGAGCACCGGGTTGCGGAAGCCGCTGGCGACCAATGCATCGCCGAACTGCGCGATCGATGCGAACGGGCTGACATGCGGGATCGTGTCGGCGTCGGCAAAGGCGACGCGCAGTTCGTACAGCGTGTCCGGGCCGAAGGTCGACACCACCAGCATGCCACCGGGTTTCAGCACGCGTCGGAAGCCGGCGAACACCGCTGGCAGATCCTCGACCCATTGCAGGCAGAGATTCGAGAACAGCAGGTCGACGCTGTGATCGGCCAACGGCAGCGCGCGGGCATCGGCGCAGATGCGGGCAGGGCCGCGCGCGAACAGTCTCGCAAGCGGGCCCGGCAGCGCGCGCGCGAAGGCCGATGCTTCGGCGTCGTGCTGGCGCAGCATCGGCATCGCGAGATCGAGCGCGAGCACCTGCGTTTTCGGCCAGCGTTGCTGGATCGCACGCGAAGAGCGCCCGGGGCCGCAGCCGAGGTCGACGACCAGCGACGGCGTCCGCGCATCGCCCTCGCGGCCTTCGGCGTAGTAATCGAGCGATTCGAGCAGACGGGTTTCGATTTCGGCCTGCAGCTTCGCGGCGGAGGCGTAGCTTGTTGAGGCGCGAGAGAACGCGCGGCGGACCTGGCGCGGGTCGAACAGCGTATTCATTGCGCAACAATGCCCGACAAGAACGGCGTCAACTGCGCGACAACGTCATCGACATGGGTCAGGAATGGTGCATGGCCGGCATGTTCGATCTGCGCGAACGTCGCGTTCGCATGGCCGGCCTGCTCGATCAGGGCAGCGGCATCGCGCATCGCACGCGGATCGACGAGACGGTCGCGACGGCCCGCGATCCACAGGCTGGGCACGCGCAGTTCGTCGAGCAGCGGACGCTGATCGGCGGTTTCCAGAATGCGCAGGCCGTCGACCAGCACCCGCGCTGCGGGTTCGCCGCGAGCGAACAGTTCCGCGCGCAGCTCGCGCAGCTCGTCTTTCGCATGATCAGAGCCGAAGGCTTCCAGCGCGACGAAGCGGTCGAGGGTGGCGCGATAGTCGTCGCTCAGGCCTTGGGCGAAATCGCGGAAGATTTCCGCCGACACCCCGTATCGCCAACCGGGACCGCGCACGAAGCAGGGGCTGCTGCACAGCGCGATCAGCGCCAGCACCCGTGCGGGGTCACGCACCGCGGCGTGCAGCGCAAACATGCCGCCGAGCGACCAGCCAAGCCACGGCGCCACCGGAACCTGTGCATGGATCGCATCGCAGACCGCGTCGAATTCCAGCGGCGTGGCGTCGTCGCGGCTCAAGCCGTGACCGGGCAGATCGATTCGGTAGAGCGTATGGCGATCGCGCAGCCGTTCGACCAGCGTGGCGAATACGCCGCCGTGCATCGCCCAGCCGTGGATCAACACCAGCGGCGAGCCGTCGCCGCTGACCGTCATGTGCAGGGATCCACTCATGGTTGCGCAACAGCGCTCCGCGCGGCCTGGATCATCGGTGTCAGCGTGCGCCAATGTGCATCGATATCGAACCGCAGCCACTGGCTCATGCGTCGACGCCAGCGCGGCTGCCGGCACACGGCCTTGATGCGTTCGACCAGCCACACCTCATCGAAGCCGGCCCATTCGCCGGCGACCGAGATCAGATTCGGATACACCGCGGGATGCACCTCGTACATCAGGATCTCGTGCAGGGTTTCGAGCGGATAGGGCGATGCGGCGAGCGTACGCACGACATGGTCGTACGACTGGGTGACATCGGTATCGAGATACAGCTCAGCCAACGCGGACCAGACCGGGATGCGCGCGTCGGGCTCATGTGCGTTTGGATCATCCGCGTTTGCAACATCCGCGTTTACATCGTGCGCGTCCAAATCATGCACGTCGGGATCAGCGGTTGCGGCCACCAACGGCCTCACGCCACCGCGGCCCCGCTGCCATGCCCACCGCCGGCGCCGTAGCCCATCTCCACCGCATCGCGCGCCCAGCTCAGGGCATCGACCAGCGCATCGACTTCCGCCTGGGTGTGCAGCGACGATAGGGTGATGCGCAGACGCGAGCGGCCGTCGGGCACGGTCGGCGGGCGGATCGCCGGGACCCAGATGCCCTGCGCTTCGAGCGCGGTGGCCAAGGCGGTGGCGCGTTTCTCGTCGCCGCACATCAGCGGTTGGATCGGCGTGGTCGACGGCAGCAGCGGCAGGTCGCGGAACAGCGCGGTGTGGCGGAAGTGGGCGATCAGCGTCTGCAGTTTCTCGCGGCGCCAGTGATCGCGTCGCGCCAGCTTCACCGCCGCCAACGTGGACGCGGCCTGCGCCGGTGGAAGCGCGGTGGTGAAGATGTAGGGACGCGCGGTTTCGGCGAGATGACCGATCATTTCTTCGCTGCCAAGCACGACCGCGCCGTATCCGCCGAGCGCTTTGCCCAGCGTCGCCAGCTGCAGCAGCCCGGCAGCATCAAGACCGGCTTCGGCGACACAACCGCGCCCGTCCGGACCGACCACGCCGACACCATGCGCGTCATCGACATAGATCAACGCCTGCTGCACGCGCGCAACCAGCGAGAGTTCGCGCAGCGGCGCGACATCGCCATCCATGCTGAACACACCATCGGTGGCGAGCATCGCGACGCCGTCGGGCACGGTGCGCAGCTGGCGCAGCGCACCTTCGGGATCGATGTGCGGATAACGGCGCAGTTTGCATCCGGCAAGCCGCGCGGCGTCGATCAGACTGGCGTGATTGAGACGATCCTGCACGCAGACATCGTCCTCGGTCAGCAGCGACTGCATCACCGCGAGATTGGCGAGGAAGCCGCTGCCGAACAGCAGCGCGCGCGGCGCGCCGAGCCAGTCGGCGAGTTCGCGCTCCAACGCGTCGTGGTTGGCGTGATGGCCGCAGACCAGATGCGAGGCGCCGCTGCCGGCACCATCGCGCGCGGCGCTGGCCTGCAGCGCATCGACCACCGCGAAATGCTGCGACAGCCCGAGATAGTCGTTGCCGCTGAAGTTGGTCAGCCATCGGCCGTCGACCTCGTAACGCACACCGTCGCGGCGGGTGACCGTGCGCCGCTGTCGCACGCGGCCCTGCATCGTACGTTGCAGTCGGGCGGCGAGGATGCGTTCGGTCAAGCGCGGACGGGTCATGATGACGGCTCGGTCAGGCGGCGCGGTCAGGCTGCTGCAAAGCAGGGAAGCGAAGTATCGCCGACATCGACGATGCTGGCCGGAGCAGCGGTGTCGACGATATCGGCGTGGACAGTTTTCGTAGTTTCGAAAGCCCCGGTTTCGACCACCGCCATCGGCTTCAGTCCGAGGCGCGCAAACAGCGCGAGATCGCGCTCGGTGTCCGGGTTGCCGGTGGTCAGCAGTTTTTCGCCGTAGAAGATCGAATTCGCGCCGGCCAAGAAACACAGCGCCTGCAGCTCATCGCTCATGCTTTCGCGGCCAGCGGACAGCCGCACCATCGATTTCGGCATCAAGATACGAGCGACCGCGAGGGTGCGCACGAACTCGAAAGGATCGAGCAGCGCGGTGCCGTTCAACGGCGTGCCTTCCACCTGCACCAAGC
>JANLSB010000326.1:0-1871 GCA_031362125.1 Lysobacterales bacterium
GGTGATGGCGCTGGTCGGCGGCACCGGCCAATCCTGTTTCGTTGTAGTGGTATTGCTTGGTCGCGTTGCCCCGGTAGGTGACGGCGGTCAGGTTGAGGCTGGCGTCGTAGCCGTACGCGACGGCGGTGCCGTCGGGCAGCACGATCCGCTGCAGAAGATTGTTCGCGTACTCGAACCGCAGCACGCGACCCTGTGCGTCGGTCACCGTCGACATCGCCTTGTCGGCGTTGTAGGTGATGACGACATCGTTGAGCGGTGCGCTCGGGTTGCGCACAGCGCTCAGATAGCCGTCGGTGTTGAACACCCGCACTTCCCCGTCCGGCATCCGCAGCTGGAAGCTCACGCCGTTGGCGTTGATGCGCTCCAGCACGCGGTCCACGGAGCTTTCGCCGCGATAGCGGCTGCCGCTCAGCAGCGTGTATCCCTCGTAGTTGCCGATCTCATCGATATGCACATAGGGCGTGGCCGTCGTCGCGCCGCCGATAAACCGGTCGCTCCAGGTGTGGTTCCAGGCCACCGCGAAGCTGCGGTTGTTGCGGAATTGGCGAATCGAGCGGTAGTACCGCGTGAACGTCTGGCCGGCGAAGCTGAAGTCCGGCTCCGCGCGCTGCTTCTCGCCGGTCGCCGGATACACCGGGCTGCGGCTGCCGGCGCAGGCGGCGCACTGCAGGATCGGCATGGCGATATAGGCCAAGTCATGGTTTTCCGCACCGCACAGGTTGGCGGTCGTCAGCGTCGCTTCGGAGACTGCCGTGGGGATCGCCCCGAATCCGGAGCGACAATAGAGCGGTCGCCGCTTCGAAACCGACCAGGTCTGCGACTTGGTGCTGCCGTTGGTGCAAGGGCCGGTGCTTTTGTACCCGCGCGCGCCATAGTTGACGATGCCGCGGGTCGATGGCGATGTCTCCAGAGACGGTGCATCGTAGTCGACGGTGATGGTCGTGCTGCTGATGGCGCACCCCACCGTCGCCCAGGCCGCCTGCAGGCGCGACAGGCCGAGATTTACGACCTCCGCTTCGCTCGCGCACCATCCCGGCAGGGCGGCCTGATCGTCGCTCAGCGCGCAGCTGCCGGTACTGCTGCCCTGCAGTCCATAGACCGCGTAATAACTCGGTGCGCGCACCGTGTCCACGGGCCGATCGCGCAGCCAATACTGCATGCGCAGCGTGGTCGCGTTCACCTTGACGGTCTGCATGTGTTCCAGCAACTGGCCGACACCGGCATAGGCCGGCGCATTGCGCATGGACGTCTCGGCCTTGTCCAGGGTATCGAAGCAGGCGGTCGCGGTGCAGTAAGTCGGCGGCACGGTCGGCGTCAGCACCGCCGCCGCTGCGCCCGCACCGACCAGCACGACCGCAAACGCAGCCAAACGTCGCCTGCGTCGGAGCCATGTGATCGCCCTCGCAGTCCCGCATACGACGTGCGCGCGCACGGCCCCCTGTGCATATTTCATCCTGACTTTCCTGCTGTGTTGTGTTCGGTCGCCGCGAAACATGCGCTTCGACCCCATACGCTTTTTGTCGATGGTGCATCCACCTGCTGCACGGCGGATGGAGGGAGTCCATTATCGTCAAATTTCGATTGTCGGCAATTGATTTTTTTCGTTGATCCTGCCGTTCGCCATATCACTCATATTGCCCCTTTGCGGGGCGTCGGCGGCAATTGCCGGTATCGCAGAGCGCGTTGAGCAGGCATGCCTGAGCCAGGGCTTGACCGGCCCGATTGGCCGGTATCGGCGTAAAAAAACCCGGCCTGCAGAGATGCAGGCCGGGTCGGGTCTTGCGCAATTTTCCAATGAATCAGAACTTCGCCTTGAACTCCACGCCCCACGTGCGCGGCTCGTTGAGGAAACCGGTGAGGTTGTTGAAGTC
>JANLSB010000328.1:0-5725 GCA_031362125.1 Lysobacterales bacterium
CCGCATCGTGAACGACCCGTCCGCCCGCAGTTTCACCGGCTCGTTTTGCAGCGTCACATGGGCCGACGGGTCGGTCTTCCCGTGGACGATCAACTCGGTGGTCAGGTCGAAGGCGAACTTCTTGAGCTTGTCCGGCAACACCGCTCCGCTGCCGAAGGTGTTCTCTTTGCCGCCGCGGCGGAACTGTTCGTCGAACAGTTCTCGCAGTTGCGGCGGGCCGCCTTGCGACTCGAACCCGGTAGACATTGCCAGGATGCGCTCGGCGGCCGACTCGTCCATGTCGGTCGGCGGCCAGTTGTCGGACATGTCCTCGCTCGACCCGGCCTTCGGCGGCGTCACCGCGTTCGACCGGGCCAGCGGCTTGAACTCGCCGCGACGGGATAGGTAGCCGATGTCCGCCCGGTACGACCGCGGCGGTTGCGGCACGTCGATGTACCAGTGGTTGCAACCGCCGTGGATCGCGATGTCGCGGGTACTGCCGTCTTGAATCGATTTCACCCGAATACCGGTCACGCCAGCATCGTCGCCTAACACTTCATCGACGGCATGGTGCCAGACAAGCTCAATCTTGCCGGCTGCGGCCTTCGCGAACAGCTTGTCCTGCATGATCTTCTCGGCGCGCAGCGTATCGCGGCGATGCACCAGATACACCTTGCGCGCGATGTTCGACAGATACAGCGCCTCTTCGACCGCGGTGTTGCCGCCGCCGATCACCGCCACGTCCTGATCCTTGTAGAAGAAACCGTCGCAGGTGGCGCAGGCGGAGACGCCGCGGCCCATGAACTTCTGTTCCGATTCGATGCCCAGATACTTGGCGGTGGCGCCGGTGGCGATGATCAGCGCATCGCAGGTGTATTCGCCGCTGTCGCCCTTCAGCCGGAACGGGCGCTGCGAGAGGTCGGCGGTGTGGATGTGGTCGAAGATCACTTCGGTCTCGAAACGTTCGGCATGCGCCTGCATCCGCGCCATCAGATCCGGGCCCATCAGGCCGTGGGCATCGCCCGGCCAGTTGTCGACCTCGGTGGTGGTCATCAGCTGGCCGCCCATCTGCAACCCGGTGATCACCACCGGCTTGAGGTTGGCGCGCGCGGCGTAGACAGCGGCAGTCCAACCGGCGGGGCCGGAGCCGAGGATGACCAACTGGGTATGCTTGGAAGTGCTCATGACGCCTCTGGATCGAAAAGGAACGCGCCTGCCATCGGCGGACGCGAGACCGCATAGCTTGGAGACGGCCGGCGGGCGAATCAAGGGAAACAGAATCGAATGCCCGTATCGCAACGCAGTATCCCGGCCGCGCACCGTTTTCGCTTCGAGGGGGCTCTTTGTCTGCGAGTAGACGATCCGGCAACCCCATGCGGACAGGTCCCTCGCCTGACCCAACTACATTCTCAACCACATTCTGGAGATTCCTCACGATGAAAACCAACGCGCTTTCGATGATGTCCGGTGCTTCACTGGCGCTGATGGCGGCCGGTCTGGCCAGCCACGCCCCCCAAGCTGCAGCCGCCGGCAAGACCGGCAAGGTCGATTTGGTCCACTGCTCCGGCGTGAACAGCTGCAAGGGCCACAACGACTGCAAGACCGCCAGCAATGCCTGCGCTGGTCACGGCAGCTGCAAAGGCCAGGGCTTCGTTGCTGCACCCACCGCCTCATGCACCAACATCGGCGGCAAAGTCGATGCCGGCTCGAAGTTCAGCGCATCAGCGAAAGAAGCGAAGATGGTGCATTGCATGGGCATCAACGCTTGCAAGGGCCACAACGACTGCAAGACCGCCGACAACGCCTGCAAAGGTCTAGGCAGTTGCAAGGGCAAAGGCTTCGTCGCCCTGCCGGCGGCCAGTTGCAAGAACGTCGGCGGCACCGCAGGCTGATCGGTGCGGACGATGTCTTCCACGTTATCGACGGGCGTCGGCGCGAAAGCGTCGGCGTCCCGTCCGTATCTCGGTTTCGGGCTGGGGCTTCGGGTCGAGCATTTCGACGCCATCCTTGATCACAAGCTCGAACAACCGCTCGATATCGATTGGTTCGAGGTTGTCTCCGAAAATTTCATGGTTGCGGGCGGCAAGCCGCAGCACTATCTGGAACGCTTCCGCGAACGCTATCCGCTGGCGCTGCACGGCGTGTCGCTGTCGATCGGCAGCACCGATCCGCTTGATCGGGACTATCTGCGCGCGCTGAAGACGCTGGCGCAGCGCGTCGAGCCGGTGTGGATTTCCGATCACCTGTGCTGGACCGGCGTCGGCGGCATCAACAGCCACGATCTGCTGCCCCTGCCTTACACCGAAGAGGCCATCGCACACGTCTGCAGCCGCGTCGGCCAGGTGCAGGACATGCTCGGGCGGGAAATCCTGCTCGAAAATCTCAGCTCCTACGTCGAGTTCACGGCTTCCGAGATGCCGGAATGGACATTCGTCGCCGAGATCGCCCGTCGCAGCGGCTGCCGGTTGCTGCTCGATGTCAACAACATCCAGGTCAGCGCGCGCAATCAGGGCTTCGATCCACTCGACTATCTCGCCGGCATTCCGGGCGACAAGGTCTGGCAGATCCATCTCGCCGGGCACAGCGACTACGGCGACTACGTGATCGACACCCATGACCACGACGTGCCGGACGAAGTCTGGCGCCTGTATGAAGCCGCGATCCAGCGCTTCGGACCGATCAGCACCATGATCGAGCGCGACGACCATATTCCACCGATCTGCGAACTGTTGCAGGAGTTGGACACGGCGCGCGCCTGTTTTCAGCGTGCGACGGGCGAGGGCGTACGCGCATGAGCGCGGCGCTGGCTGAACTGCAGAACGCGTTTCTCGCCGATATGCGCGGGCTGACGGCGGATGCGGCAATGGCGCATCTCGCGCAGAACAGCCGCGTCCCGCTCATGACCGGGCTTGGCATCTACCGCAATGCCTATGTCGCACGCCTGCGCGAAGCGCTCGAAAACGATCATCCGGCGCTGGGCCAGTATCTTGGCGACGATCTCTGGGCGCAGATGTGCAACGGCTATATCGCTGCATATCCTTCGCGCGTGCGTTCGCTGCGCCATTTCGGAGAATCGCTTCCCGACTATCTGGCGAATATCGAACCGTTTTCGGCATCGCCGCAGGTGGCCGAACTGGCGCGGCTGGAGCGTCGCCTGCTCGATTGTTTCGATGCCGCAGATGCACGTCTGGCCAACTGGCAGCAGCTCCTGAGCATGCCCGAAACCGATTGGCCCGGTCTGCGCCTGCGCTTCCATCCCAGCCTGCAGTATCTTCAACACGCTTGGAACAGCATCGACGTCTGGAATGCATTGAAGGCCGGCGAAGCGCCACCGCCCGCGACTCGCGAAATCACCTGGTGGCTGCTGTGGCGCGATATCGAACGCGTGACCCGGTTCCGCTCGATGCCGGAGGACGAATCGATCGCATTCCAACATTTCCTGCGTGGTGGCGACTTCACGGGCGCATGCGAAGCACTGCTGCAGGTACATCCGCCCGAGGCAGTACCGGGCGTGGCGATCGGCGTGCTGCGTCGCTGGAGCGACGACGGCGTGGTGATGCGTTGGCTCGGCGATACGCTTGAGCTCGACTGAGTCCGCAGATCCTGCGATTACCAGTCGTCGTGGCCCGGCAGCAGCCCGCGCAGCTCGGCATCGGTGAGATTGCGCCACTTGCCGGGTTTCAGATGCCCCAGTTTGATATTGCCGATCCGCACTCTCAACAGCTGTTTCACCCGCAGGCCGAAGTGCGCCGCCATCAACCGGATCTGCCGGTTCATACCCTGCACCAGCACGATCCGGAACCCGCTGTGGCCAAGCTTTCCGGTCTTGCAGGGCAGGGTGATCTCGCCATGGATCGGCACGCCGCGACTCATGCCGCGCAGGAACTCGTCGGTGACCTGGCGGTTGACCACCACCAGATACTCCTTCTCCAGTTTGTTCTCGGCGCGCAGGATCGCATTGACGATATCGCCGTTGCTGGTCAGCAGGATCAGGCCTTCCGAATCCTTGTCGAGGCGCCCGATCGGAAAAATCCGCTGCTGGTGATCGACCAGATCGACGATGTTGTCCTTGACGTCGGTCTCGGTGGTGCTGGTCACGCCGACCGGTTTGTTCAGTGCGATATAGACATGCCGACGCTGACCCTTCGCAGCCGTGCGTACCTTCAATGTCTGGCCATCGATCTGGACCTGATCGCCTTCACCGACCTCGGACCCGACCCGTCCACGTTGCCCGTTGACCGTGACCCGGCCTTCGCCGATCAGACGGTCGGCCTCCCGGCGCGAGCAAAAACCGGTGTCGCTGATGTGTTTGTTGAGGCGCATAGGTGGCAACAGAGGAATAAGCCGTGCATCGTAGCCTGTAGGCTGTCCGAAATCCCACCCGAAGTCCCACCGAATCATCTCGTGCAGCATCGAAGATGCCTGTAAGATCAGCCTCCTAGACGCACTTTCTCAGGTATCCAGACACGGTGGCACGCGAGCTTTCCGACCGCAGCAGCAAACCCCGTCGAGCCGCCGTGGCCGAGGCTCCGAAAGCGAGTCCTTTCCGGCAGCGGCTGGTGCGCGATATCGCGCTGATCATGATCGCGCCGTTCCTGCTGTATCTGCTGGTCTGTCTCTTCACCTTTTCGCCCGCCGATCCGGGCTGGTCGCATTCCGGCAGCGTGACCGCGCCGCTGCAGAACGCGGGTGGTCGGGTCGGGGCATGGTTGGCGGATGTTCTGCTGTATCTGTGCGGCTATGTTGCTTTCATGCTGCCGCTGATTCTCGGTGCGATCGCCTGGATCGCGCTGTTCGGCATGGACAGCGATGGCGATGGCGACGCCGATCTGGGGCCGGCGTTGCGGCTGGTCGGGATCGTCGGGTTCGTGGTCGCGACCACCGGCCTGATGTACGTGAAAATCGGTGCGGCGCCGGATTTCTCGGCGGGGGCGGGCGGCATCCTCGGCCGTCTGGTCGGTGATTCGCTGTTCCGCGGCTTCGGCCCGGTCGGGGTGAATCTGTTCCTGATCGCGCTGCTGCTGATTTCGATCACGCTGGCTACCGGCCTGTCGTGGCTGGCGGTGATGGACCGCATCGGCGCCTTGGCGTTGAAGATTCCACCGCTGTTCCGCAAGGGCACCCAGCAGGCGACCGAGTGGCAGCAGGCACGGGTGATGCGCGAGGAGCGCGAGGAAGTGCGCAAGGTCGACAGCGAACTGCGTGCCAAACGTGTGCCGGTGAAGATCGAACCGCCGCCGGCACCGATCGTCGAAAAGAGCGAGCGCGCCAAGCGCGAGCAGCAGATTCCGCTGTTCCACGTCGCCGACGGCACCGGCATTCCGCCGCTGTCGCTGCTGGACGATCCCAAGCCGCAGCCCAAGGGCTATGACGAGGACACCCTCGAAACCATCTCCCGCCAGATCGAATTCAAGCTCAAGGATTTCCGGATCGATGCGCAGGTGGTCGGCGCCTATCCGGGGCCGGTGATCACCCGCTTCGAGATCGCGCCTGCACCGGGCGTGAAGGTCAGCCAGATCAGCTCGCTGGATAAGGACATCGCCCGCGGCCTCAGCGTGAAGTCGGTGCGCGTGGTCGATGTGATTCCGGGCAAGTCGGTGATCGGCCTGGAAACACCGAATACCAAGCGCGAGATGATCTATCTCAGCGAACTGCTGCGCTCGAAGGAATACGACAAATCCCCCAGTCCGCTGACGCTGGCGCTGGGCAAGGACATCGGTGGCCGTCCTAGCGTCGCCGACCTGGC
>JANLSB010000346.1:0-9684 GCA_031362125.1 Lysobacterales bacterium
CCTCGAAGCGCGACATCAATGCCGCGTCGATCAGATCGCGGCGGTTGGTTGCGCCCACCACCCAGACGCTCGACTGGCGGTCGAAGCCGTCCCACTGCGCGAGGAATGCGGTGACGATCTCCTCGACGAAACTGTCGGTGCCCACGCCGCCGCGACGGCCGAACACGCCCTCGCATTCGTCGACGAAGATCACCGCGCGCGGTTCGGCCCGGGCTTTGGTCCAGAGCGCCTTCACGTTCTCGCCGCTTTGACCGATGTATCCGGATTTGAGATCGGTCAGCGACAGCGGGAAGAATGCGCAGCCCATGCTGTCGGCGAAGGTGCGCGCGATCAGGGTCTTGCCGGTGCCCGGCGGGCCGTAGAGCAGCAGGCCGCGCGTCGCCGAGGCGCTGCCGCTGGCGAAATGGCTGGCCAGCGAGATCAGTCGCGCTTTGACCTTCATATCCAGCGAGACCCCGGCCCAGGCCCGCGCGGGATCTACTGCGGGCTTGGGTTGAATCTGGCCGGAGCGGACTGCGCGGCTGCGTTCGATGCGTTTGGCGTGTTTGGCGCTGCGCTGGCAGGCCTCGTCGAAAGCGAGCGCCAACGCGCGCACGGACTTCGGCAGGGGCGGGAAGGCGTCGTATTGCAGCAGATCGCGATCCCAGATGATGGCCGGCAGGCGACCGGTGGTACGCAGCGGAATGATTCCGAGGCCACGACCGTGCGCGTCGCTGATCGAGACCACGATATCGCCCGGCTCGATCCCGCGCGCGCTGCGCCAGCCTTCCCAGCTGAAACCGGTTGCCGTGTCTGCAGTCCGCGCGACCATGTAGACGAAGGGAAAAATGATCTCGCCTTCGGTGTGTTCGAGCCGCATCAGGCGGAAGCGATAGCGCATCAGCGCCAACTGCGGCAGGATCCAGCGTTCGAAAATGACCAGTGCGGCGATCGCGCCCGCCACCCACCATGGCGAAATGCGCGGCAACGGCGATGTCGCTGGCAAGAACGGCAGCCATGTCGACAGTTGCGCCAGCAGCGCGTTGCCAAAGGCGGCGGCGAGCAACAGCACGACGATCACCATCAGCCACGGCGACGGTAGGCGCATCGACACCTGTCTGCCGTGGTCCCGCGCGTATCTGGGCCGAGCCAGCAGGCGACGCATGCCATGCGTGGCGTAATGTCTGCGCAGGGTGCCGTCGATCCGTCGCGCGAATGCCTGCAGCTCGGTTTCCATGCGCTGGAGGTCGTCGCCTGCCGGGCCTGTTGCGCTGTGCTGCGGATTCACGTCGCTGCCTCGTCCTGTCGCGATCTGGAGAGACCCGATGATAGCCCGCGTGTGCGGCCGGACGGCAGCGCACGCATCGCGACTGCGGGTCTCCGGAGTTTTGCGCTATCTTGTACGATCCCCAACCCAATCCCGGCATGCTGCGACCGGGAAACGCGGCGGCGGATCTGCTGAGATGGATCTCCCGCGATCCGGGTGCTCTGTACGCCCCGAGCGCGTTCACGTCCTGCGCCGCGCGCTCGCGATGGTCCGCCGCAGCACATCACTCCCCAGGAACCCCGCGAACATGATGGCCATTCTCAGTTTCAACGGACGCGTCGAGATCGCGGTGGAGCGGCTGCGGGTGAAGTTTCCTGATGCCCAACTGCTGGAAGCGGTGGGCAAAGCCTCGGCAGGGCTGATCGAGCATCCTTCCGCGATCGATCATCTGCATGTCGTGTTTCGACGCGGCGACACGATGCTCCTGGTCGAAGAGACCGGCTACGGCGAATTCGGCAATGCCATCGAGCTCGACGTCGAAGCGCCGAAGACGCGCGCGACGTTGGCATGGCCGATCGACATGGATCTGCCGGATGCCGACCGGCTCAAGGAACAGTTCGGTTACAGCGACCCCTACGCCAGCGTCGCGCTGCGCGTGCCGCAGGGCGTGATCTGGGCGAATGCGTCGTTCGTGTTCGGCGGCAACGCGCAGTGCCCGGATGTGATCGTGGATACCGTGACCGGAAAGGTACGGGCGGGTGGTTGAAGCGATGTCGCTGCGTGTTCAGCGCATGATCGCGCCAGCCAGATAGAGCGCGCTGACCAGCCGTTCGGCTGTTGAAAGCCAGCGCGCTGCTTCGTCTTTCCGATCAACCTCGTCGTTTCAACACCAAGCAGCGGATCGATGTCGACCGGGTGGGCAGCGGCCTGAAGGTCGCACTACCAACGGCCTCACAAAATCGACAGCGTCTTTTCCTTGCGCTCGGCCAGCCGCTTTTCGAGATAGTGGATGTTCTGGCCGCCCCTCTGGAAACCGACATCGGCCATGATCCGCTGCTGCAGCGCGATGTTGGTCTTGATGCCGTCGACCACCATCTCGCTCAACGCCACGCGCATGCGCGCGATCGCGGTGGCGCGGTCGGGGCCATGCACGATGAGCTTTCCGATCATCGAGTCGTAGTTCGACGGCACCCGATAGCCTTCGTAGATATGCGAATCCACGCGCACGCCAGGGCCGCCAGCGGCGTGGAAATGCTTGATCAGACCGGGAGAGGGCATGAAGGTGTCCGGGTCCTCTGCATTGATGCGGCATTCGATGGCGTGGCCGCTCAGCACAATGTCGCTTTGCCGGATCGAAAGCTTGTGCCCGGCGGCGACCATCAGCTGTTCTTTCACCAGATCGATACCGGTGATCAGCTCGGTCACCGGATGCTCCACCTGGATGCGAGTGTTCATCTCGATGAAGTAGAAGTGGCCGTCTTCGTACAGGAATTCGAAGGTGCCGGCGCCGCGATAGCCGATGCGCACGCAGGCTTCGGTGCAGACCTTGCCGATCTCGGCGCGCTGTTCCGGGGTGATGCCCGGTGCCGGCGCTTCTTCCACCACTTTCTGGTGACGGCGCTGCATCGAGCAATCGCGCTCGCCCAGATGGATCGCGCCGCCCTGGCCGTCGGCCAGCACCTGGATCTCCACGTGACGCGGATTCTCCAGGAATTTCTCCATATAGACCTGTTCGTTGCCGAACGCGGCTTTGGCCTCGGTCTGTGTGGTCTGGATCGCGGCCGCCAGCGCGGCCTCGGCATGCACCACGCGCATGCCGCGTCCGCCGCCGCCGCCGGCGGCCTTGATGATCACCGGATAGCCGATCTCTTCGGCGAAGCGTGCGTTTTCTTTGTCATCGTCGCCCAGCGGGCCGCCGCTGCCAGGCACGCACGGCACGCCTGCGGCCTTCATCGCGCGGATCGCTTCGACCTTGTCGCCCATCATGCGGATGGTTTCGGCGCGCGGGCCGATGAAGATGAAGCCGGAGGATTCCACGCGCTCGGCGAAGTCAGCGTTTTCGCTGAGGAAACCGTAGCCCGGATGGATCGCCTGGGCATCGGTGACTTCCGCCGCGGCGATGATCGCCGGCATGTTGAGGTAGCTGTCCTTCGAGGCGGCCGGGCCGATGCACACCGACTCGTCGGCCATCGCCACGTGTTTGAGGTTGCGGTCGACGGTGGAATGCACTGCGACCGTCTTGATGCCCAGCGCGTGACATGCGCGCAGGATGCGCAGCGCGATCTCGCCGCGGTTGGCGATGACGACTTTATCCAGCATGGGTTTATCCGGCACGGGGGCGCCCTCAGCCGATCACGAACAGCGGCTGGTCGAATTCGACCGGCTGGCCGCTGTCGCACAGGATCGCGAGCACCGTGCCGGAGACATCGGCTTCGATCGGGTTGAACATCTTCATCGCTTCGATGATGCCAAGGGTTTCGCCCTGTTTCACGGCCTGACCGATCTTGACGAACACGGGTTTGTCCGGCGAAGGCGAGGCGTAAAATGTACCGACCATGGGCGAACGTATGACGTCACCGTCGGGCAGGTCCGAACCGCTGTTGCGGCCGCCGGTCGCAGCTTCCACGGGTGAATGCATCGGCATCGCCGCCGGCTGCGCGGCGCGCGGGGCGTGTTCCAGATGCAGCGGCGCGGGTACGCTCATCGCGGTGCCGCCCCGGGGCAGGCGGGCGAGGCGCACGGATTCCTCGCCTTCCTTGATTTCGATCTCGGCGAGATTCGACTCTTCCAGCAGGTCGATCAGTTTCTTGATTTTGCGCAGGTCCATATGAGTGCTCTCGCTCGTTGCCCGGTGTCTCGGCGCCGGTGTCGGTTCAGGGGGATGGCGTTTCAAAGCGGCGGATCGCGGCGGCCAGCGCCAGACCATAACCCAGCGGGCCGAAGCCGGCGACGATGCCGACCGCCAGATCGGTGAAGTAACTGGTGTGACGGAACGGTTCGCGTGCGTGCGGATTCGACAGATGGACTTCGATGAACGGAATGCCGACTGCGGCCAAGGCATCGCGGATCGCGACCGAGGTGTGGGTGAAGGCGGCGGGATTGATCAGGATGAAGTCGATATTGCCGCGTGCGTCCTGGATGCGGTCGACCAGCGCGTGCTCGGCGTTCGACTGGAAGCTTTCCAGCGCGTGTCCGGCGGCTGAGGCGCGCTCGGACAGGTCGGCATCGATCACGGCCAGGGTCGCATGCCCGTAGATCCCGGGCTCGCGGGTGCCGAGCAGATTCAGATTGGGGCCGTGCAGAACAAGAAAGCGCGCCATGAACCCGGTCCAGCAGGTGGGAACCCAGTCTGCTGGAAAGCCGGAGAAGTGTCCAGATCGGCGACGTTCGGCCCTTTTCAAGCACTGGTTTGAAATATGGCCCCATCGGGGCACGGACTCTGGACACAAAAAGTTACGGCCCCGGCATTGCTGCCTGGGGCCGTCGCCCTGCACGGGTTGTACGGACTGTCGATGTCAGGCGTGTTGCCGTTGTCGACGTGCGGCCCGGCGCTACAGCGTCCGTGCCGCGGGAAGTGTTGGTATGTATGCGCCGGTCAGCGTTCCTTTGACGCCGAGCACAGCGTGGCGATTACCGTGGCGCAGTGGCGGGTGAGGCTTGCCACCAGGCCGGGGTTGGTTTCGTGTCCGGTCGCGGTCAGCATCACCATCTGCTGCCCCGGGCGAGGCACGCGCTGGATCACTGCGATACCGCCATCGGTCTGCACGACCATATCGATGAAACCGTGTTGGCCGAGGTCGCGGGTCAGGGTTTCCGCCATGTTCGCCAGTGAGCTGGATACCGCCGACAAGCGTGGTGCGTCCAGCATCGGCGCAGCGGCATGGGCCAGATGGTGGCCATCCAGCGTCGACAGCACGCAGGCCTGTCCATCCGGGACGCCGGCCAGCATGCCGTGCATCGCGCGCACGACATCGTTGTACCGGCTGTACTCGAAGTACTTGCCGAACTGCCGACTTTGCGCTGGAAACGGCACGGTATTGGCGGACATGGCGACTGATCTGGGTGGCGGGGCGGACGCGATGCCGCGTCCGTTGGCGTTGGTCGCATCAGGATTTCGATGCCTCCGATACAAAGCGGAAGCATTCTTCGTGCCAAGTTCCGCTCACTGTCCGATTCTGGCTGAGGACTGCGCCCGCGGCTGAGAATGTGACGCAAAAACATGGCTCTGGCCGGGCTCGGCCGGGGCCGGTCGGCAACGGTGCAGCGAGGTGGGAGGCGCGCGACCTGTCGCTGCGGGTCAAGCGGGTGCCGCGCTGTGTCGCTTCTTTCCGCCAAGGTCAAACCCTGACTTTGCCGGGGTTGGCGGTCTGGCCGGCTGTTCAGCGCGCCGCATCTGCGGCGAAATCCCCGGCCTCGCCGGCCGCGAACGGGCCGACCTGCTGCTCCAGAATGCGGCCGTCGGCGCCGATCAGCACGGAATAAGGCAACACACCCCTGAGGTTGCCGAGACGCACGCTGGCATCGGCCGGGCCGGGCGTATCGACCAGGATCGGGTATCGCACCGGTATCCGGGCCAGAAATTCGCGTACAGCTGCGGGTTCGTCCAGAGCGATTCCGATGACCTGGATGCCGCTGGCGCCTTGTTGCACGCTCAGCCGCTGCAGTTCGGGCATTTCTTCGATGCAGGGGCCGCACCAGCTGGCCCAGAAATTGATCAGCAGCGGCCGCCCGGCCCAAGCCTCGGGCAGCGCGACGGTGCGGCCATCCAGGCCGACCAGCCGCAGCGACGGCATGGCTTCGCCGCGTCGGGCAACGACCACTCCGGCCGGTGGCCGGCGCTGGACATCGAGTGCGCTTTGCCAGAGCGGCCCGGGGCCGGACACGAACAGACCGACGGCAGCGCCGCAGATGGCGGCGGATACTGCGACCAGCAAGACGCAGCGGGTCTTGATGCCTGCGCTCACTTCGAAGCGGCTACAGCCAGCGCCTCGCGCACGCCCGCAGGCGTGAGCACGGTCGGCAGCACCATGCCTTCGCCACCGTTGCGAGGATAGAGAACGTACAACGGCACGCCGACCGCTTTGTAGCGCTGCAGATACGCGGTGATCGCGGGGTCGACATCGGTCCAGTCGCCAACCATGTACACCGCATTCGCGGCGCCCAGCGCTTCGCGGAAGCGATCAGTGCCGAACACCGCTTTTTCGTTGGCTTTGCAGGTCACGCACCAGTCGGCGGTCATGTTCACCAGCACGACGCGGTGCGCCGCACGCAGATCGGCGAGCCGTTGTTCCGAGAACGGCACCGCCAGGGCATCAGCAGGCTGTGCAGTACTGCGCGCCGCACTCTGCGACTGCAGCGTCGAGATCGACCAGATCGGCCATAGCGATATCGTTGTCGCGACGACTGCGGCGAATAATCCCCAGCGATTGCCGCGCATGCGTGCGTGCGTCCAAGCCCATGCCGCAAACGCGAGCAATAGCGCCGAGATCGCCCACAACGCCACGGCATCGGCGCCGCGCTGCTTCGCCAGCACCCATACCAGCCAGACCGAAGTGAGATACATCGGGAACGCTAGCAATTGCTTGAACGTTTCCATCCATGCGCCGGGCTTGGGCAACATGCGCGCCAGCGCCGGGACATAGGCGATCAGCAGGAACGGCAACGCGAGCCCAAGCCCGAGGCCGAAGAACACGACCAGCGCCGAAGCGGTGGAGGCGGTGAATGCCCAGCCCAGCGCCTGCACCATCATCGGCGCGGTACAGGGTGCCGCGACGACTACCGCGAGCACGCCGGTGAAAAAATCGCCAGCCGCCCCACTGCGTGCGGTCAAAGATTGGCCTGCGCCGATCCAGCGTCCGGTGAGCGTCCACACGCCCGACAGGTTGAGGCCGAAGACGAACATCACCAGCCCAAGCACGGAGACAACGTAAGGTTTCTGCAGATGGAAGCCCCAGCCGAGCGCTTCGCCTGCCGCGCGCAGCGCGAGCACGATCGCACCGAGCGCCATGAAGCTCACCAGCACGCCGGCCGTATACCAGAGCGCATGCGCGCGTGCGCTCTTGCGGGTTTCGTTGCTTTCGATCAGACCGAGCACCTTGATCGACAATACCGGCAGCACACACGGCATCAGATTCAGCACCAGACCACCGAGCAATGCGGCGATGAGCGCAACGGCCAGATTCATCTTGAAACCGAACAGCCTCGGCGTCTGTACGACGGCAGCCGCCGTCGAATCCGGCGCGCCCGCGCCTGGATCCGGACCGCTGCTTGCGATGACGGCACTTTCGGCGACGCCCTTCGCCGGCGTCGATTCCACTGGGGCGTTTCCAACTGGATCGGCCATCGTCGTGCTGTGGGCAGCGGGCTCGACGGCCACCTCCCCACGCGGCAGCGCGATCCGCACCGAACGCGTCATCGGTGGATAGCAGATGCCCTCGTTCTGGCAACCCTGGAAGGTCGCGCGCAACGTCACCGTTTGTGCGTCGGCGCGTGTCCGGCGCAGCGGCAGCGGCACTTCGACCTGGTCGAAATACACGATGACATCGCCGAAGTGCTCGTCGCGGTGCGATATGCCCTTCGGCCATTCCGGCTTGCCCAGCGCAATGCCATCGGCATCGAGTTTGAACGTGGCGCGGTCGCGATAGAGGTAATACCCCTGCGCCGGCGTGAAGCGCAGCAGCAGGCGGTTGCCGTCGGTGGCGATGGCGTCGAAACCGAAGGCCTGTTCTTCCGGCAGCGGCCCGGCCTTGATGTCATTGCCGAACACGCTACCCAGCGGATTGGCGCTGCTCCCACCGGAGCGTGGGGCGAGCGGATTGAAGCCGACATCGGCCGCAGAGGCGGCGGCCGGCAGCGCGATCGACAGCGTCCGGGTTTGCGGGGGGTAGCAGATGCCGAGATCCGCGCAGCCCTGATACTTGATTTTCAGCGACACCGTTACGCTGGCGCCATTGATGTCCGGCAACGTGGCGATCAGGTCGTCGCGATAGGTTTCGGTCTTGCCGAAGAACTCGTCATCGTGCGGTTCGCCTTTCGGCAGCCGGAGTGCGCCGGTTCGTATTGCGGCGTTGGTTGGCTGCACGCTGATGCGGTGGCGATAGAGGTAGTAACCGTCGGCGATCTTCCAGTGGATCCGGACTGAATCCGCTCCAGTCGCATCCGCGCTCAGCGCGAAGGCCTCGTCCACTGGCAGCAGGTCCGATTCGTCGATCGCCAGTACGGGCAACGCAGCGAGCAGCAGCAGGGATGCCAGGGCGCGACCAAGGTGTCGGGTCAGTAAATGCATGGGGGTTGGTCCGGGATGCAGATGTCTGCGTCACTATTCAGAGGCCGAGTGTAGGGACACAGGTGGCATTCGGACAGCTTGCAGGGCGATCGGTTCCAGGCATCCACGGCGACAAATCAATCGATGGAACTTGCGGGATAGGAGACTAGCGGGTTGTTGCAAAGCCTCCATCCAGGAGGTTTTTCAGTTCGCGCGTCCTGTAGATGCCCGGACGCGCTCACGGCGACAGCCCGCTTGCGGGCTGAACAGCGAAGCTGGCCCTGAGCGAAGCGAAGGGTGAGCGCGTAGCGCGAATCATCAATCGCCAACGTGCCTGCTTCGCCGGCGCAGCCATCCGTGGCTGCGTTGTCAGGCTGCTGAAAACCCGCTGCGACGGCTATTTCAGCAGGCTGCTAAGCGGTTCGTTTGGGGCGGGTGCGGCCAAGCCGCCTCGCTGTGAGCTCTTCGAGAATCTCGACCAGGGCGATACGCGTGCGTGACGAGGCGTCGCGGAACGCCTGCACCAGCCTCAGTTCGAGCAAGTCTTCGACCAGGATCGCGTCGGCGGCCGAGACCGAGTCAAGCTTTGCATCCTCTGACAGTTGCATCATGCCGCGACCGGTGGCCAGCCACTCGAAAGTGATACCAGCGACCATCGCCACTGCCCGCAGATGCTCGACGCTGGGATTCTTGCCTTTGGGCGACTCCCAGTGGCTGACAGCGCTACGTTGCACACCGATCGCTTCTGCCAATTTCGCCTGGGACATGCCTGCGTGGCGGCGTGCCAATCGTATTCGGTCTTGAGAGTTCATTTTTTTGTGATTCAGTTCACTTAATGGACGAGAATGGCTATATCGAAGCACTTCTGTTGAAGATATCCGAAATGCCATCAATATTCACCTTGCTACCAATGTTATCCTAACACTGTCTGCTTTTGGTAGCATGCCACCATTGATAGCATGTGAATCAGTTAGATAGCGCTTTTTCCTGAAGTGCGCTCACCGGGATTGGCCCTTTTCCGTGGCCCCCCCATCTTCACAGCAGAAATCACATCGGTATTCTCCTCCCAGCCGGTAAGGACGCTGGCTGCAATACGGAGGTTGCAAGGGGGGGAACGCACCTGCACGGGTGACGTCAGGATGGTCTTCTCCGGGAGCGCGCACTATATGTGCGC
>JANLSB010000472.1:0-1976 GCA_031362125.1 Lysobacterales bacterium
AGTTCGCCGCAGCCTTGCGCTTCGGCTACTTCTCTTTTTGCCAATACACCGAGCCGCGGTACTCCACCGTGCTCGATTCGATTTCGATATCGAAGCCTTTGCGCAACAAATACTTCAGCGTGATCACCTGACCGGTGCCGAGCAGCGAGACGCCGTAGCTCACGTACAGTCGCGGCGAGATGTATTTGCCGATACCGACCACGGTGCCGCCGAGCGCGCGCGATTCGCTGACGCCGGCGTCGTCGAGGCCGATCTTCGCGCCGAGCTGCGACGCCAGCAGATTGCCGGCGGACAGCGCGGCAGTCGCGGCGCTGAGTTGGCGGTTCTCGTCGGCGCTGGCGCTGGACAGCGGGCGGCCCAGCGCGAGGTAGGCCAACGCCTCGGATTCGCTGGTCGCCGGGTCGCTCCACACGGTAGCCTCGGGCGCCGATGCGCGGCCGCGCACATCGATGCCGGCGGTCACGCTGCCCACTGCGCGTTCGGCGCGGATGTCGATCACCGGATCGCCGAACGCGGTGTTCGACCAGAGCAGACGGCCGCGGGTGATCTGCAGTTTCTGTCCGTACGCCGTGTATCGACCGTCGACATCGAGCGAACCGGTCGCCACGGTTTCGCGGCCGGGACGCGCACGCATGCGCACGCTGCCGCCGAGCGTGCCGTCCAGGCCGAAACCGTGCAGATGAACGTCGTCGCCCATCTCGAGCGCGAGATCAAGATCCAACGGCGTGCTGCCGGTGCGCTCCGGATTCGCAGGATCGAGCACGACCACATCTTCCGATGCGGAGACGCCGGCATCCAGACCTTCCAGATCGATCTTCGCGCTGGCGATGCGCACGCTGCCGGCGACGGCGATCGGCTGGCCGGCGGCATAGCGCACCACGACCGTGGGATCGATCACCGCGCGCAGTTCGCGGGTATCGGAAATCAGCACGTTCTCGCCGGTCAGCGCCAGTCGCAGCGGCGTGTCGTCGCTCTGCCAGCCCAGGGTGCCGTCGAGCCTCAGCGTGCCTTCGCCGCTGCGCACGCTGCCGATGATGTGCGCGGTGCCGTCGGCCTGCGCGTCCATGCGCGCATCGCCATCGCGCAGACTCAAAGCGAGCGCCGGCAATTCGGTGCGGAAACCGGTCAGCTGCGCTTGCCCGCCCAGGGTCGGCTGCGTGCGCGTGCCGCCGAGCGCGATGCGTCCGTTCAAACGGCCTTGGGGATCGACGATGTCCGGCGAGAACAGTTCGAGCCAAGTCAGTTCGGTCGTGTCGATTTCGATGTCGCCGCGCAGCGGTGCGTAGCCGTCCCAGCCGGTGGCGATCTTGCCGGCGACACGGCCGTTTGGCTTCAGCGCACTGCCGATATCCGCTTCGATCCGCTGCGGATCGAAGCGCGCGTCGATCTGCAGATTCGCGTACCCGAGAATCTCGCGACGGCTGCGCGCATCCAGCGCGAGCCCGCCGTCGGCGGAGCGCAGGCGCGCGGTGCCCTGCCAGCTGTCGCCGCGCGGACGCACCTGCGCATCGACATCGATCGCACCGCGCAGCTGCCACGCGCGGCGATCGTCGCGTTCCGGCAAATAAGGTGCGAGCAGCGCCAGCGGCAGCGATTGTCCGCGGACATCGGCGCGGGTCGGCCAATCGATATCGGCGCACAGCGAACCGGCGCGGTCGGCGGTCGCGAAGCAACTGGATGCGATCTGCAGGCGCGTCGTCGTCGATGGCGTTACCGTGAAACGCGCAGGCGATTGCAGCGCCCACGCCGGGCCAGTGGTCGGTGCGAAGCGCAATGCATTCAAGGCACCCGACCACTGCGTGCCGCGTTTGTTGAGATCACCGGCCAGATCGATGCGGCCGAAGTCGGTCTCCGCGTCGCCGTCGATGCGCAGCGCTTCGACCGCGCCGCGCGTATCCAGATGCAGGCGCGTGAACGCGAGTCCCGCGTCGACGTTGTCGCCGTCGATGCTCAGTGCACCGCTTGCGCCCGCGCGC
>JANLSB010000351.1:0-1524 GCA_031362125.1 Lysobacterales bacterium
CCGCTGTTGCCGGAAATCGCCGGGCTGAACGAGCAGCTGCGTGCCGACGCCGAACGCATCGTCAAAGCCCGGATCACCTCGGCGACGACGCTGCCGGCGGCCGAACTCGAGAGCATCAAGGTCGCGCTGAAGCGCCGCTTCGGTCGCGAAGTCGAGCTCACGACGGCGGTTGACGAGAGTCTGATCGGCGGCGCGGTGATCGACGCCGGCGACGTGGTGATCGATGGTTCACTGAAGAGCAAGCTTGCGCGTCTGCAGTCCGCGTTGGCGCAATAACGATTTGCAAGGTGGGCCCCTGGCCCACCGCATGAACAACAAACCACTGCGATATCTTCGGAATTCGTAATGGTGGGCCAAGGCCCACCCTACACAGGAAACAACGATGGCTACCACCCAGCTCAACCCGTCCGAAATCAGCGAACTGATCAAGACCCGCATCGAGAAGGTCAAGCTCTCCGCTGAATCGCGCAACGAAGGCACCGTGACCTCGGTGTCCGACGGTATCGTGCGCATCCACGGCTTGGCCGATGTCATGCAGGGCGAAATGATCGAACTGCCTGGCAACACCACCGCGCTGGCGCTGAACCTCGAGCGCGACTCGGTCGGCGCCGTGGTCCTCGGCGACTACAAGACCCTGCGCGAAGGCGATATCGCCAAAACCACCGGCCGCATCCTCGAAGTGCCGACCGGTCCTGAGATGCTGGGCCGCGTCGTCAACGCGCTGGGCGAAGCCATCGACGGCAAGGGTCCGATCGAGTCCAAGACCCGCGCGCCGGTGGAAACCATCGCACCGGGCGTGATCTGGCGCAAGTCGGTGTCGCAGCCGGTACAGACCGGTTACAAGTCGGTCGATGCGATGATCCCGATCGGCCGTGGCCAGCGCGAATTGATCATCGGTGACCGCCAGACCGGCAAGACCGCACTCGCCATCGACGCGATCATCAATCAGAAGCATTCCGGCATCAAATGCATCTACGTTGCGATCGGTCAGAAGAACTCGACCATCTCCAACATCGTGCGCAAGCTCGAATCCAACGGCGCGATGGCCTACACCACGGTCGTCGCCGCCTCCGCGTCCGAATCCGCCGCGATGCAGTACATCGCGCCGTACGCCGGCTGCACCATGGGTGAGTACTTCCGCGATCGCGGTGAAGACGCGCTGATCATCTACGACGATCTGTCCAAGCAGGCCGTGGCCTACCGCCAGATCTCGCTGCTGCTGCGCCGTCCGCCGGGTCGCGAAGCGTATCCGGGCGACGTGTTCTATCTGCACAGCCGTCTGCTCGAACGCGCCGCCCGCGTGTCGGAAGACTATGTCGAAAAGTTCACCAATGGCGCCGTGAAGGGCAAGACCGGTTCGCTGACCGCGCTGCCGATCATCGAAACCCAGGCCGGCGACGTCTCGGCGTTCGTGCCGACGAATGTGATTTCAATTACGGACGGCCAGATATTCCTCGAAACCGACCTCTTCAACGCCGGTATCCGTCCGGCCGTGAACGCCGGCATCTCGGTGTCGCGCGTCGG
>JANLSB010000372.1:0-14629 GCA_031362125.1 Lysobacterales bacterium
CTACTCGTCCCACCATTCGCTGAGATAGAACGTCCGGCAGATGTGCCGGAGATGGGTGCGCGGTTTCGGCATGGCGGCGTCGCGAGGGGTCATGCGTTTGATGTCATGCGTTGATACGCCGCGCTGCGGAAAGCGTCAAGCTGCAGGGCACAACGGCGGACACGTTGTGCGCCGCAGTCCTTCAGTACGGATCCGCCGGCGTGAACGGTGCGGTCGCGTTGCGCCCGTCCACGCTGATGACCGTGGCGATACCGTTGTGTTGCCGGGTGACGAAATTGTAGAACCGCCCCGCGTCCAGCCGGGTGCGCTGCAGGTTGCGGTAAATCAGCGGCTGCCCGGGCAGCACCTGGGTGCGCTGGGTGTCGGCGCGTTCCTCGATCACGTACACCGCGCCGCTACCGTTGTTGTCGACGATGCCCACGCCGTTGCGGTCGATGAACAGCGAAGTCTGCTCGTCGATGGCAAGGCCGGTGACCTGCGGCGTGGTGCCGTCCTGGCGCAGCCGCGCCATGAAGGCGAAGGTACGGCCCATCCGGTCGCGCGCATGGAAATGGCTGTCGGTGATGATGTTGTCCATGATCGGAAACTGCAGGAAATCCGTCGTCAACGTCATGAAGGGGCTGTACGGATTCGCCAGCGCCTCAGCACTGGTGATGCCGGCGATACCGTCGGGGTCGTAGACGAATTCGCCCATCACCGCGAGCCCGGCCGACGTACCGCCGATCACCGCGCCGCGCGCATGCGCCGCGTGCAGCGCGTCTTCGACACGGGTGCCCTGCCAGGCATTCACGTAGGTGGCCTGATCGCCGCCGGCGATGAACACCAGTTCGGCGGTGCGGATCACCCAATCGACGTAGTCGCTGTTGGCTTTGTCGCGGGTGTCGACCAGCATGGTCTCGACCGAATCCGGTTTCAGCGCGCCGCTGACGAGGTTGTAGAGGTAGGTGTTATAGCCGTCCTTGCCGGACGTGCGCAGGATCACGATGTCGCCACCGTTGGCGACCGGATACGCGCGCTGCGAGAAACCGGCGTCGACCTCGGTGCTGCCGCCCATCAGCAGCAGCGCGGGGCCGCCGACCGGTGCGCGCGCCGAATCCGCGGAACTTCCGGTGAGCCAGACGCGCAGCTTCGCCGGTTTCGCGGGTCTGGGCGCGGCATCGGCGGCCAACGGCAGCGCGAGCGCGAACAGCGCGATGACGAGGGCTTGCAGAAGGGTGCGGCTTACGGCGTGCGACATGTGCATTCCTTTGAAGGGTATGTGGAATCGTGGTGAATCATGATCCACGAGCTGCATGCCGCTCGCTTCGACCTTTGTACAGGCCGAGAATGGTGTCGACGAAGTCTGCTCCGATCAGAGCCGCCACGGGTACAGCATAGGCGTTGATACTGCTGCTGACGCGATAGTGCGCGACGATCTCAAGCCGCGTCCTGTCGCCCGGTAGTGGCTGCAGGTTGAATGTGGTGTCCTGCAGATCGAAGTAACGGCCGCCGATGGCAACATGGTCGTCCATCGAACCCGCGGGGAACGAGTCGCCGTCGAACGCATAGCGCCATGTGATCGACCGGTGCGGCTGGCGGTCGATGACGACGCCGCGGAAGTGCACACCGCGCTCCCATCTCGAATAGCGCACTTCGCCGGTGTCGGTCACGATGTTCACGCCTTCCAGCGGCTTCGGTACACCGATGGCATGGGTCAACGACCACGGCAGCTCGTCTGCACGGATTGCGCGCGCATCGATGATTTCGTCCCAGACGACGGCAGGCGCTGCGTTGACTACCATCGAGCGTCGGATGACCTGGCGCGCGTCCTGCAAGGGGAGATACGGGTCGGTCAACAGCAGCAACAGCGGAAGCGCCGCGACTGCGCGCAGTTCGGTGCGATGCCTTCCGAACAATCGCAGCGCCACGCCCATCGCGAGGCCGCCGAAGCTGCCGACAGCGAAAAACAGCGGCGACATGATCGCCAGGCAGATCGAGCCTTCCAGCAGCGTTACCGCGCAACCGATAAGCATCAAACCAACGGTGGCCCAGGGCATGACGATAAGCGTGATCCACGCAAGTGGCCGGTGTCGTCTGCCGTAGACGGTGATGGCACCGAGCATGAACGGTGTTCCGAGGATGAAGGCCACCGACATGACGCCTTGGAACGAATCCGGCAATACGCCGAACAGCAGGCGCAGACAGACGCCGTACACGGCGCCACCGATCATCCAGTGCCACCATGTGCGGGCGAGCGGATCTGCTGTGGCGGCAGCCGCTGACGTCATGCGCGCGAAGCCGCTGCGTGTACCGAAGGCATCGGGCCCATCATCCGCCTGCGAGAAACCGGATCAAGCGATCGATCCTGCCGCGATACGGCGGTTTGATGAAGTCGGTCGCGGTGAAGCGGGCCTGCCACAGCACCGGCATCGCCTTGGTGAAGGCGTCGAAGCCGGCGCGGCCGTGGTACTGGCCCATGCCGCTGGGGCCGATGCCGCCGAACGGAAGATTGTTCGCCGCGAAATGCAGCAGGGTGTCGTTGACGGTGACGCCGCCGGCGATCAGCCGCGACAGAATGGTTTCGACCACGCGCTTGTCGTGGCTGAAGGGATACAGCGCCAGCGGCCGGTCGTGGGTTTCGACATAGGCCAACGCAGCGTCGAGGGTCGCATAGCCGTGGATCGGCAAAATCGGTCCGAAAATTTCGTCCTGCATCACCTTGGTATCGTCGCCGGGCTCCAGAATCAGCGTCGGCGGAATCAGCCGTTCGGCGTCCGCGCGTTCGCTGTCGACGCTGGCCAGTTCGATCACGGTCAGCCCACGCGCACGCGCGTCGTCGACGTAACCGCGCAGCCGCCGATATTGACCTTCGTTGACCACACGCGTGTAGTCCTTCGCCTCGCGCATCTCGGCGCCGTAGCGCGCATGCACCTGCGTGCGCAGCGCATCCACCAGCGCATCGCGACGTGCGGCGTCGATCAAAATATAGTCCGGCGCGATGCAGGTCTGTCCGCCGTTGAACCACTTGCCGCTGGCGAGCCGCGAGGCCGCCTGTTCGATCGGGAAATCAGCGGCCACGATTGCCGGCGATTTGCCGCCGAGTTCAAGCGTAAGCGGGGTGAGATTGGGCGCGGCCGCGGCCATCACTTTGCGCCCAACCGCTGTCGAACCCGTAAACACCAGATGATCGAACGGCAGCCCCGCGAACGCCGCGCCCAGCTCCGCGCCGCCCAGCGCCACCGCGACGCGATCGGCCGGAAACACATCGGCCAGCAGCCGCTGCAGCCAGGCGCTGGTCTTCGGCGTGTGCTCCGAAGGTCTTACGAATACGTGATTGCCGGCGGCAATCGCCGTGGCCAGCGGCACCAGCGCCAGATTCACCGGGTAATTCCACGGCGACATCACCCCGACCACGCCCACGGCCTCGCGGCGGATCTGCGCGCGCGCCGGCCACAGCCGCCAGCCGACGCTGGCGCGTTTGGGCCGCATCCAGCCGCGCAGGTGTTTACGCAGATGATCGATCTCCCCCAGCACGGTCATGCCGTCGGCCAGCAGCGTTTCGTGTTCAGAGCGATGGCCGAAATCAGCCCGCACTGCGGCCTCCATCTCGCCCATCCGCGCCTTGAACGCGGCCTTGAGCCGGTCCAGATCGCCCATGCGCTGGGCATAGTCCGGCTTCTTCGCGCGCCATCCGCTGCGCAGGCGTTCGAGGGCCGGTGCGAGTTCGGCGATCTCGTCGGCGGGCGGCGCGCGTTCCACATCCGGTACCGGCGCGTTGTTGGCGCTGCCGCTGAGAGTGGCGTTGACCGCGGCATTGGCGGCGATGATGGCGGCGTTGGTCGCAGTCGTGGCATTCATGGACCGAGTTTAGAGCGTGTCGCCGCTGCGTGCTTAAATGCGGCCATGACCAATCCCAATGCCCCCATCCGCTCCGCCTTTATCCGCCCTTTCCTTCATCACCTGCCCGCCCTCGGCGAACGGGTCTACATCGATCCCGCCGCGGTGGTCATCGGTGACGTTGTCCTTGGCGACGACGTGTCGATCTGGCCGGCCACCGTGATCCGCGGCGATGTGAATTTCATCCGCATCGGCGCGCGCACCAACATCCAGGACGGCAGCGTAGTCCACGTCAGCCACGATGGCCCGCACGCCAAACTCGGCGGCTTCGCCACCCGCATCGGCGAAGACGTGACCATCGGCCACAAGGCGATCATCCACGCCTGCACGATCGAAGACGCAGCGCTGATCGGCATGGGCGCCATTGTGCTCGACGGCGCAGTGGTCAAAAAGCATGCGTTCGTCGGCGCCGGCGCGCTGGTGTCACCGGGCAAAACCGTCGGCGAAGGCGAAATGTGGCTGGGCAGCCCGGCCAGATTCGCGCGCAAACTCACCGAGGCTGAAATCGAAGCGCTGTATTACTCCGCGCAGCATTATGTGCGGTTGAAGGATCAGTATTTGAACAGCCAGCCGGACGCGTGAGATGAGCGAATGGCAGCGCTGGCGGGAAATGACTGCGGAACAAACGCAACTGCGTGAATGGCGGCGCGACGGCGCGCTGGATTCCGCTGCGACAATCACCGCGCGCACCGCGCTGGGGCCGGCGCCGGATGCTGTGCTGTGGCGCTGGTTTCTGGATCGTCTGGCGCTGTGGTTGGGCGTTGCGCTGTGTGCGGCCGGAGTGATTTATTTCATCTCGGCCAACTGGGACGAGATCGGCAAGTTCACGCGTCTGTTCGGCATGCAGGCACTGGTGATCACGGGCGTCGCGGTGGCGGCACGCCTTGGCCTCGCGCGCATGGGCGGACAGGCCGCGCTGTGGTTGGCGATGGTGCTGCTGGGCGGGCTGCTGGCGTTGATCGGGCAGACTTATCAGACAGGTGCCGATACTTGGGAATTATTCACGCTGTGGACAGTGCTGGCACTGCCGTGGGCGTTCGCCGGGCGGCATACGGCGATCTGGCTGCTGTGGATCGCAGTGGCGAATATTGCGATGGGGCTGTGGGCGAATACCTTCAGCCATCCTTTGTTGAACGATAAGCAGAGCCTGACACTGGTGGGGTTGTTCGACGTGGTGCTGTTGCTCGCCTGGGGCGTGGCCGCGACCCGCTGGGCCGAATTCGGCGGCCGCGCCGGACCGCGCCTGCTCGCGGCCGTCGCGCTGTTCTGCCTGAGCGTGCCGGCGATCAAAGCCACGGTCGGGTTTCGCGCGCCCAGATTGGACTACGAAGTGTGCGTCTGGCTCGCAGCGGTCGTGGCCGTGGTCGCCTTCGAACTGCGCCGCAGCCGCGACCGGGCGGTGCTGGCGATGGTGGCGGTGTCGGCGATCGGAGTCGGCACGGTCTGGCTGTTCGAACTGAGCACTGAATATCTGTTCAAGCCCGACGAGGAGCCGGCCTTGCTGTGGCTGCTGTTGGCGCTGGCGGTGCTGGGCGAAGCGACCCTTGCGGCGCTGTGGCTGCGGCGGATGGATCGCCACACTGCGGAGGCCCGCGCATGAACCCACAGCGCGAACCCGATGCCCTGTGGTCGCGGCTGCGCGCCGCCGGTGCGGTGAGGGGCGATGCGACTGCGCCCGGCGATGGCCTGCCCTGGTACCTGGCAGCGCTGATCGGGGTGTCGGCGTGGATCGCCGCGGTCCTGCTGATTGGCTTCTTCGCCGCGCTGTTCGACAACCTCTGGAAAACCCCCGTCATCGCCGCCACTGGCGGCGCGCTGTGCATCGCCGCTGCGCTGGGGCTGCTGCGCATCGCCCGCGGCCGCGCATTCCTGCGCGAGTTCACCGAGCAGAGCGCGATCGCACTGAGTCTGGTCGGGCAATTCCTGGTCCGTTTCGCTCTTGGAAAGTGGTTCGGCGATACGGCCGGCTGGGCCGCTATCGCCGCCATCGCGCTGGCGCTGTATGCGTTCGGCGCACAGGCGATGCACCGGTTCCTGTGCGGCGCGATCTTCACAATTGCCCTGGTGTCGATCTGCAATGAACTCGATACCGCCAGATATGGCGTGTCGCCGGTGGGGCTGCCGATGCTGGCATGGTTGGCGTTCGCTGCCTGGTGGCGCGCGGAATACGAAGACACCCGCAGCTTGCCGCTCTCACCGCTGGCGTGGGCGCTGAGCCTGGCTGCGCTGTGGATGGTGTTCTTCGGCGAACAGGAGTGGGTGATGAAGGGCGAGGGCACGGTGACCTGGCGTATCTGGGGGCCGCAGATCGCCGTCGCACTGCTGTTGCCGCTGACGGTCTGGCGGCTGGCCGGCGTGCGGCGGTTGTTGCCGGTGCTGTGCGCGGTGGCGTTTGCGTTGATCTGGCTGCGCGCACCGGGCGTGAATCTCGGGATGATCCTGGCGCTGACCGCATTCGCGTCGCATCGCCCGGCGCTGCTCGCAACCGGCCTGATCAGCATCGCCGCGTATCTGCTGCGCTACTACTATCAGCTGGACGTGCCGTTGCTGGAGAAATCGCAGTGGCTGCTGCTCGGCGGCACCGCGCTGCTGGTGCTGCGCTTCGTGCTGACGCGAACCGACGCACGTGCCGACTCGGGAGGTCGCGCATGAAGCACTGGCGCTCGATCCTGCTGTGGGGCGGTCTGCTGTTGGCACTGGCGGTGGCCAATCACGGTATCGTCCAGCGCGAACGGATTCTTTCCGAAGGCCGCGTAGTGCTGTTGGAGCTGGAGCCGATCGATCCACGGATAATGCAGGGCCATTACATGGCACTGCGGTTTGCGGCTGCCGATGACATACGGAACGCGCTTTATCCGGAATTGCGCGGCGGAGGCAATGCCAGCGCGCTGAAGCCAATGGGCGTAGGGAGTCGTAGCGGCTGCGGTCCGGAAGGCTGTCATGATGGCTATGCCATTTTCGTGATCGACAGGCAAGGTGCTGGTCGTTTTGTTCGTGAGCAAGTTGCACCGCGCCCGACTGTGCCGGGTGAAATCGCGGTGCGCTATCGCGAGCGCAGTTGGTGGGAAATCCGCATCGCCAGCAACGCCTGGTTTTTCCCGGAAGGCAAAGCCAAGCGCTACACACTGGCGAAATACGGAGAACTCCGCGTCAATGAAGATGGCGAGGCTTTGCTCACCGGTTTGCGCGACGCCGCCCGCAAGCCGCTTTGAGTTGTTGGCAGCGTCGTGCGATACCCACGTCGGCTGGGCTGAAAAGCGCAGCACCTTTCGTTGAACATCAAGCTGGGCTTTTCAGCCCAGCCTACTTTTTTGACGGCCGCTTCAGAGACCGGCTTTTTTTATAGTCGCGGCCGCGTTGCGATATCCAACAGCGTCAGCGTCTCCATCGCCTCCTCGCGCGAGGTTCCGCACATCTCCCGCTGCGGGCGCAGCGATGCGCAGAATGCGGGGCGTTCAGGGCGGCCGAACAGCCGGCAGTTCAGCTCGTCGTCGAGCTGCACGCAGGGGATGCCCGCCGGTTTGCCGTGGGGCATGCCGGGGATGGGCGATGTAATCGAGGGCGCGATACAGCAGGCGCCGCAGCCGGTCCGGCAATCCATGGTCGTGGGCGAGTGGACTGCGGCCATGGCGGAGATTCGTCTCGAAATGGTGGGAAATGAGCGGGTCGTCAAGGTAGAGTAACCGCCGACAGCGACCACAGACGACGGGATCCGGGGCGACAGAATGCGGGACACAGGCGGGGCGACATCGACGCGGCCGAACAGCAGCTGCGCATGCCACACGTTGAACGCACGTCGCCGAACCGTCGGAACCGTGGTCCGATGACGCTCCGCGCGGCCGCGCTCGATACCGTACGCAATGTCTACACGCCCGAAGGCGTGGCGCTGCGCTTGCCCGCCGCCGGCCCGGTGCCGCGCGCGGTGGCCTGGCTGATCGATACCGCGATCCGTTGGGGCATTCTGCTGCTGACTTCGCTGGTCGTCGCTTTGATGGGCAAACCCGGCTACGGCATTTATCTGCTGGTCTTCTTTGTCGTCTTCTGGGGCTATCCGATCCTGTGCGAAGTGCTGTTCGACGGGCAGACGCCGGGCAAACGCGCGCTGGAGCTGCGGGTGGTCGCCGACGACGGCGCGCCGGTGGGTTGGCTGGCTTCGATCGTGCGCAATCTCATGCGGACCGTGGATTTCATGCCGGTGGGTTACGGCGTGGGCCTGGTCGCGAGTTTCGCCGACCCCTGGGGCCGGCGGCTCGGCGATATGGTCGCCAAGACCATGGTGATCCATGCCCCGCGCGACAGGCAGACGCTGCGTCCCCCGGTCGAGGGGGCGCACGCGCCGTCGCATCCGCTTCAGCTGCAGGAGCAGGCCGCCGTGATCGCATTCTCCGAACGCTCGTCGCTGCTCACCCAGGAGCGTCGCGAAGAGCTGGCCAACATCGCCGCGCCGGCGGTCGGCGTGGGCGGTGCGCTGGGCGTGCTTCGCCTGCAGGCCGTCGCCAACTGGTTGTTGGGGCGGACATGACACAGGCGGCGATCAGACATGCGGTGATGAAACAGGAGGCGTTCATCGCGCGCCATGACGTCGAATGGACCGAATTCGAGGCCTGGCTGGTCGCGCGCGGCGACAGCCCCCGGGCGGCGCGCGCGCAGCAGAGCCGGTGGCATGGGCTGCGCGACGAAGACGTGCCCGCGCGCTAACGCCGCCTGTGCCAGCAGATGGAGCTGTCGCGCAGCCGCGGTTACAGCCCGCAGGTGGTCGAACGCCTGCAGTCGCTGACCCAGCGCGGTCATGCGGTGTTCTACCGTGCGCCGCCGCCGCAGTGGCGTCGCGCGCTTGAATTCTTCTTCGCCGATTTCCCGCGCCTGGTGCGCGCGCAGCGTGGCTGCCTGTTGGCGGCGCTGCTGCTGTTCGTGGTGCCGCTGGCCGGCTCGTTCGTTGCGGTGCAGCTCTCGCCAGAGCTGATCTACAGCGTGCATACGCCCGAGGAAGTGGCGGAAATGGAGCAGATGTACGACCCAGCCGATCCGCAGCGAAAGCTCGGCCGGGAAAGCGGCGACGATCTGATGATGTTCGGCGTGTACGTGATGACCAACGTCAGCATCGCGCTGCGCACCTTCGCCAGCGGACTGCTTGCCGGTGTCGGCACCATCTACGTGCTGATCATGAACGGGCTTTTTATCGGCGGTGTCGCCGGCCATCTGCAGGGCGTGGGCCACGGCGACCCGTTCTGGCGATTCGTCGCCGGCCATTCGGCGCCGGAGCTCACCGCCATCGTGCTCGCGGGCGCCGCCGGCCTGCGGATCGGATTGGATCTGGTCGCGCCGGGGCGACGGCGACGCGTCGATGCGCTGATCGAAGGCGGCAAGGTCGGCGCCAGACTCTGCCTCGGCATTTTCGCGATGCTGGTCTTCGCCGCGTTCGTGGAAGCGTTCTGGTCGTCGATCGGCTGGATGCCGGCGTGGATCAAATTCACCGTCGGCGGCGTGCTGTGGACGATCACGCTCGGCTGGCTCGCATTCGGCGGACGTAACCGGCGATCCGCAGTCAGCAGCGCCGCGTCAGGGTCGGCCGAAGGGCGCTTCGAATGAAGCTTGAAACCCTGACCGTCGAACTGCGTCCGCGGTCGTCGTGGGAAGCGATGGAGCTTGGGGCCGCGCTGGTGCGTCAGCATGCGCGCGCGATCTGGGTGCCGTGGCTGCTGGTCACCGGTACGGTCTTCGTGCTGCTGACGCTTGCGGCGTGGTCGATCGGACAGCTCTGGCTGGCGTGGCTGCTGATGTGGTGGCTGCGGCCGGCGTTCGACCGTATTCCACTGTATGTGCTGTCGCGTGCGGTGTTCGGCAGCGTGCCCGGCACCGCCGAAACCCTTCGCGCGCAGCTGCGCTGGGGCTGGCGGCCGATGCGCGGTCATCTCACCTGGCGTCGGCTCAGCCCGCTGCGTGCGGTGATGCTGCCGATCGATCTTCTGGAAGGCGCTGACCCGAAGCTTCTCGCAGAGCGCCGCCGTGTGATCGGCGGCGGCACCGGCGGCCATGCGGTACAGCTCACCGTCGTCTGCGTGAATTTCATCTGGGCGCTGCAGATCTCACTGTTGTTGTTGACCACGATTGCGGTACCCAACGAGTTGTTGCCCGAAGCCGCGCGCGCCGCCTGGGCGATGATGGCGGAGGATCCTCCGGTGTGGACGCTGATCGCGCTTGCGGTGGCGGACTTGATCGCCCTGAGTTTCATCGAACCGTTCTATGTCGGGGCCGGTTTCGGTCTCTATCTGAATCGGCGTACGCAGTTGGAAGCCTGGGATCTCGAGATCGCATTCCGCCGCATGCGCAAGCGGCTGGAAGCGTTGAGCAGCGCGGTGCTGCTTGCGTTTGCGCTGTTGTTGCCGATGCTGTTGTCCGTACCGGCCAATGCCCAGGACACATCCACCGAAAGCACGACTGCTGAAAGCGTGCCCGCCAAAACCATGCCGGCGAAAAGTGCGGCCGCGCCGGATGCTGTGCCCGGCACCAACAACAAAGCGAAGACCGCCGATCACACGGCTGCGGAAGACGATAAAAAAACGCCGGTCGAAACCCGAACGCTGGGCGAGATCTTCGGCGAGGACACCGCCGATCACGCCGGGTTCGACAAAGCGGTCGGCAAGGCCTATCGAGATCCGCTGCTGCGGCCGAAGCAAACGCTGAACACCTGGGAACGCCGCGACCGCGACAAGAAGAAGAAAGACGAGCCCGAACAGAGCACGTTCCCACAGCTCAAATGGCTGGCGACTCTGGTCGGCTTCATCGGCGAATACGGATTGTGGCTGCTGGTCGGGGCGCTGTTGGTGGCGTTGGCGATGACCGCCAAGCGCTGGTGGCCCTGGCTGCTAGGTGCCGCCGCGCGCCCCGAGGCAGAACCCGCGCCGGTGGCGATGACTGCGCTCGCGCACGCCGAACCGCTGCCGCCGGATATCGCCACGGTCGCGCGCCGGCTGTGGGTCGAAGGACAACCGCGGCGCGCACTGGCACTGCTGTATCGCGCCAGCGTGGAGGCGATGACCGAACGCGTCGATGCGCATCCGCCACCGGGCGCGACCGAAGCGGACTGTCTGCGGCTGTCGCGACGCATGCCGGAGCCTGAAGACCGCGAAGTGTTCCAGCGCATGGTGCGGATCTGGCAGTACGCCGCGTATGGCCAGCGTCTGCCGCTGGCAGAAGAATTCGACGCGCTGCTGCAGACGTTGACGCAGCGGTTCCGGTGGTTGTCATGAACCGCTCCCGCAATATTCTGCCCATCACTGTGCTGACCCTGATCGCTGCGGGGCTGGTGGCCGGCTTCGTCGCGTGGTGGCTGCACACTTACGAACGCGTCGGCAAGACGATCGATCTGCCGCCGAAAGGCGAAGCCTCTTACAACGCGCTCTATGCGCTGAAGATCGCGCTGGGCAAGGACGGCAAGCGCGTCGATTCCCGGCAACGCCTGGCCCTGGGGCGCCACCCGTTGAAGCCGGCCGACACCCTGCTGCTGCTTGGCGATACGCGCACGCTTGCCGCTGCCGACAGTGCGCAGCTGCTGGCATGGGTCGAAGCCGGTGGTCATCTGATCGTGCGCACGCCGCCACCGGGAGCGGTGATCGGCGAGGATGAGGTTCCCCTGCTCAGCGATATCGGTATCGCACCGGTTGAAGTTGAATCGCCCGACAGTGAATCTGCTGACGATGAATCTGCTGACGATAAATCGGCGGACAGTGAATCGACGGACAGTGAATCGACCTGCCTCGGCATGAAGGTGCCGAAGATGGACGATCACGTCGAATTCTGCGACGGACGCTGGTTCTACTTTTTCGACGAAGACACCGAGGTAAGTACGACCTGGGGCGACGACGAGAGCGCGGAGTACGCTTTCGCCCGCGTGTCGTGGGGTCAGGGCAGCATCGATGTACTTGCCGATCTCGATTTCCTGGTCAACGAGAAACTCGAAGACGGCCCGCATCGCGCGCTTACCCGCCAACTGCTGCAGCCGAACTATGCGCGCGGCGGTACTTTTCATCTGATCTACAGCGCCAACATGCCGCCGCTGTGGCGGCTGTTGATCGATCACGCATGGCGGGTGCTGCTGCCTCTGCTGTTGGCGCTGCTGGTGTGGCTGTGGATGCGCGCGGAACGTCTGGGCCCGCTGCGGCCGTCGCCGTCGCCGGACCGTCGTTCGCTGTTGGAGCACGTGCAGGCCAGCGGCGATCATCTCTACCGGTACGGCCGCCGCGCCACGCTGTATGCCGCCGCCCACGACGCCTTCCTCCAGCGCCTGCGCCGTCGCGACCCCTATGCCGCCGCGCTGGAAGGCCCGGCGCAGATCGACGCCATCGCCAAACGCACCGGTATGAGCACCACCGATGTCGACGCCGCCCTGCGCTATCCGCGCAGCGGCGACGCCAGGGATTTCGTATTTCGCATCGCCAAACTTCTCCAGCTGAGACAACGCCTATGACCACGCTCCCGACCCAAGGGTCCACCGAAACTGCGGCCGCACTCGCACCGATCGTCGGCGAAGCGCTGGTCTCACGCGCCGCCGCCGTGCGCGACGAAGTCGCCAAAGCCTTCATCGGTCAGGACGAGGTGCTCGATCAGATTCTGATCGTGCTGCTCGCCGGCGGCCATGTGCTGATCGAAGGCGTGCCCGGCCTGGGCAAGACCCTGCTGGTGCGCGCGCTGGGCCAGGCGCTGGGCTGCGGCTACGGCCGCGTGCAGTTCACGCCCGACCTGATGCCCAGCGATGTCAGCGGCCACGCGGTCTACGACCCGAAGACCGAGCGCTTCGCGATCCGTCGCGGCCCGATCTTCACCAATCTGCTGCTGGCCGATGAAATCAACCGCGCACCGGCGAAGACGCAATCGGCGCTGCTCGAAGCGATGCAGGAACAGCAGGTCACCATCGAAGGCAGCAGCCACCTGTTGCCGGCACCGTTCATGACCCTGGCCACGCAGAACCCGATCGAACAGGAAGGGACGTATCCACTGCCCGAAGCGCAGCTCGACCGTTTCCTGCTGAAAGTGCTGATCGACTACCCGTCGCATGCCGACGAAGTCAGCATGGTCACCGCCGTCAGCCACGGCCGCGCAGCCGCGCATTTCGACCTGTCGCAGGTCGCCAGCGTGCTCAGCGCCGAGGAGATCGTCGCGATGCAGAACGGCACCGCGCAGGTCACGGTCGACGCGGCGGTGATCGACTACGCGGTGCGGATCGTGACCACCACGCGTCGTTGGCCGGGCATCGCGCTGGGCGCCGGCCCGCGCGGCAGCCTCGCGCTGGTCCGCGCGGCGCGCGCGCAGGCGGTGCTCGCGGGTCGCGATTTCGTCACCCCCGACGATATCCGCAGCATCGCCAAACCGGCGTTGCGCCACCGCATCGCGCTGTCGCCGGAAATGCAGATCGAAGGCCAGACCACCGATCAGGTGCTGGAAGCGCTGCTCGCCAAGGTCGAAGCGCCGCGGCAGTGAGTGCGATCACTGCCCGCGCGACACTCAAGCCAGCGCTTCCGCTGTTACCCGCAGCGCCGGTGACGCGCGCGTGGCTGCGCCCCGCACCGGCAATGGTGTGGGCGCTGGTCGCGTGGGCCGCGCTGGGACTCGCGGTGAGCATCGGGGTCGTGCCTGCGCGCGAGTGGCTGATCGCGATTGCAGTGCTTGCGGTGCTCGCGCTGCTGGATGGTTGGCGGCTGACGCGCGCGCCGACGCCGGAAGTCGCGCGCGCACTGCCCGAGGCCTGGCCGATCGGCGTGGAGCGCGATGTCGAACTGCGGATCGAACACTACGGCCGCCGCCAGCGCCTCACCGTGCACGATCTGCATCCCGGCGATTGGGACCTCTCCGAAGGCGTCGCGCGCGACATGCCGCGCACGCTGACGCTTGCCGCCGACAGTGTCGCCACCCTGCGTTACCGCCTGCGTCCACGGGTGCGCGGCAATTTCCGCTTCGAAGGCACGCAGCTGCGACTGCATTCGGGGTTGCGGCTGTGGCGGCAGTCGCGGATCGCCGGTACGCCGCAGTCGGTGCGCGTGTTCCCGAACTTCGCGCCGCTTGCGGGGTTCGCGTTGTTCAGCGCCGAACAGGCGTCGCGGCTCGTCGGCGCGCATATCAAGCGCCGCCGCGGCGAAGGCACCGACTTCCACCAGATGCGCGAGTATCGCGTCGGCGACAGCATGCGCCAGATCGATTGGAAGGCCACCGCGCGCGCGCGCAAGTTGATCTCGCGCGAATACCAGGACGAAAAGAACCAGCAGCTGCTGATGGTGATCGACACCGGCCGGCGCATGCTCGCGCACGAAGGCGGGCTGTCGCATTTCGACCGCGCGCTGGACGCGACGCTGGTGGTGTCCTACATCGCGCTCAAGCGCGGCGACGCGGTCGGGCTGTTCGCCGTCGGTGGCGAACAGCGCTGGGTCGCGCCGCAGCGCGGCATGGCCGCCATCGACACCCTGCTGCGCGCCAGCTACGACCTGCAGCCGACGCCGGTCGCCACCGACTACCTCGCTGCTTCGACCGAACTCGCGCTGCGCCAGCGCCGCCGCGCGCTGGTGATGCTGGTGACCAACCTGCGCGACGAGGACATCGAAGACGTGCTCGGTTCGGTGCGCCTGCTGCAGCGCCGGCATCTGGTGGTCGTCGCCAGCCTGCGCGAACGCGATCTCGACGAAGCCCTCGACCAACCCGTCGAAGACGTGCGCAGCGCTGTCCGCGCCGCCGCCGCCGCCCGCTATATCGCCCAGCGCGCTGC
>JANLSB010000396.1:0-2235 GCA_031362125.1 Lysobacterales bacterium
AGAAAAACCGTGCCGCCGTCGGCGTGGGTGACACGGCCGACAGTGTTCTGCACAGCACCGGTGAACGAGCCCTTGGAATGGCCGAACAGTTCGCTTTCCATCAACTCCGCCGACAGCGACGGACAATTGATGGTGACCAGTGCACCGGCCGCGCGCGGACTCGCGCGATGCACGGCCTTGGCGATCACGCCCTTGCCGGTACCGCTCTCGCCCAGCAGCAGCAGGTTGGCGTCGGTGCGCGCGACCTGCAGCGCCATATCGATCGCGGCCTGCATCGCTTTGTTCTTGCTGACGAGCTCCCGCACGCCAGTCCCGGCCTCGCGTTCGAAGCTTTCGAGGCGGTCGAGGATGCGGCGCGTATCGACCTGTCGCGCCACCGAGATCCTGAGCTGGTCAGGCGAACACGGCTTGACCAGATAGTCGCTGGCGCCGAGCGCGATCGCCTTCACTGCGTCGTCGACCGCGGCATTGCCGGTGACCATGATGATCCGCATCAGCGGCGCCAGTTCGCGCAGGCGCGGCAGGGCCTCGATGCCCGAGTCGTAGCCGATGTTGTGATCGAGCAGACAGACATGGAACGGACGGGTTGCCGCCAGACGCAAGCCATCGGCCAGCGTCTCCGCGGTCTCGACGCGATAGCCGTCGCTTTCCAGCGCCAGCGCGAAGTTCTGCAGCAGACGCGGATCGTCGTCGATCGCGAGGATACGACCGCGAGGCTTGAGGTCGGGGCTCGACACGGAGGTTGGCTCCATCGTGTGCGGGGCGCTGGTGTGCACGGAAGTTTCCACTATATCGACCTCCTCGACTTCAGGCGCCGGGCGGCGCCAGACGCCGCCGAGCGTGGCCATCGGCGAAACCGGGCGGGTATAGGGCGATTGACGTTCGAGCGTGGCGGCCATGCGATGACTCCTGCGGGTGGCGTCTGCGGATCGTTCAGGGATGCAGAACGGCGCGTCGGGGGAAAGGCTTCGCAAGCGCTGTGCCAGATCGAAACCCCCGTCGTTGCTCGGGTCCTGCATGCTCGAAGCAGGCTTTGTGCCCGGCGACGCCGATGGCGGCGGGCATTCCGCACGATGTTGTGGAAGACAAAAAAAGCCGCCTCGCGAAACGGCACGAGGCGGCCAAGGGGTCCATCGGAAGATCTCTGCCCGCGCGGCGTGACAGGCGCCTGCGAGGTGGATCCCCGTCCGGACCGGCTTCCGGAGCTCACGGTCCGGACGGGGCGTCCGGGTATCGCTGCGGACCCGTGGGGGAGGGCCGGGACCACAGCGAACTCAGCACGCGCCTGCACGGGCGCCTGCGGGAGGTGGTGGCAGGGTTCAGCTGTCGCGGATGGCCTTCTCGAAGTCCTCGACCTGCTTCACCGCGATGTCCTTGCTCACGCCATAGCGTTCCTGGACCTTGCCGGCGAGGTACTCGCTGTTGCCTTCGGCGACGGTCAGATCATCGTCGGTGAGCTTGCCCCACTGGGCCTTGATCTTGCCGTTGAGCTGCTTCCATTTGCCTTTGATGGTGTCGCTGTTCATGGTGTTTTCCTTTGGGGGGGTGAAGGTGACGGATGTGTGCGCTATGTCGATTTGGACGCGCCTGGTGGATTGCCGGAAAATCTTCGCGCGGATATTCCGACAGCCCGTCAGCCGCGCGGCTTGGCGGTGAGGGTGGTCGCGTCGACGGATTTCACGCCCTTGATCGCGCGCGTGACTTCGACTGCTTTGCCGATCTGCGACGCGTTGTCGAGCTTGCCCGACAGCGTGACCACGCCGTTGGTGGTGCTGACGTTGATGTCGAGGCCCTTGGTCTCTTCGGTCACCAGAAGATCGGCCTTCACCTTCGTGGTGATCCAGCTGTCGTTGACGGGCTGTTCCGAGTCCTCGTAGGCCTTCGTCTGGGCACCGGGCGACTTGTTGGACATGGAGGTACAACCCGCCATCAGTACCGCCAAGAGGATCAGCGAAAGCGTGATGCGGGGACGGTGGGACGGTGTGATGTTCATGCCTGGCTCCAATCGCTTGCGGGATGCCGGAAAAGTGTCCGGACACTGCATCCCTTACACAGCGCGTGCCAGTCGCATCGCTTCATTGAAATCAATGCGTTACATGCCGTCATGCGTCTCGTGGGATTGCAATCTGCCGATGCGCTCGGGCTCGACGCACGATCTGTCCGAACGCGATCCGGCTAAAATGCGCGACCGATGAGCACCGTCCTGACCCTCTCCGAACCACTGCCGCCGCCCGG
>JANLSB010000437.1:0-5128 GCA_031362125.1 Lysobacterales bacterium
TCGCGATTGTCATCGGTCTGTTCCTCGGCTGCGATCAGCGGCGTGCCATCAGAAAACCCAGTCCACCTGCAGCCACAGCTTGCGGGTGTCGGTGGCGAACGTGTCGGCGCGGTAATCGGCGTACTTCGCGGTGAGGACGAACTTCTCGACCTTCGCGCTGGCGATCAGGTCCAGTTCGTCGCCGTAGTCCTGTCCCAGGCGATCGCTGCGGAATTCGTGCCAGACCGCAGTCACGCCGACGCTGTTGAACTTGCCGATCTGCTTGCGGCTCCAGCCTGCGGACAGATAACCGTCGCGTAGGCCGTTGGCGGGCGTGGTCAGGAACTTGTCGGCCCAACCCTGAAACTTGTGACCGGTGGCCAACGGCGTCTGGAAACTCGTCAGCGCCACGCCTTCGTCGGCGCCGAGAGATTCGTAGCCGATCCCGAACTTGAACATACCTGTATCGAGCATGCCGGCATCAAGCGTGGCTTCGAGCAGGCCATAGTCGGCAGAATAATCATTGGGATTGTCGTGCGCGTCCCGCTGTCCGGCATAACTGGCGACATAACCGAGTTTGAGCGTATCCGACAGCGGCCGGTTTCCGGCGAAACGTAGACCCAGGGTCTGACTGGACAGGCGCTTGCCCGAGATCGCCGCCTCGTCTGGATCGACCCGATAAGCGAAGCCCGTCAGCGTACCCATCTGCGTGGGGTAGCTCATATTGACGAACAGATTGTCGCCTCCGATCGCGGTCTGCCTTGCGCCGAAACCGTCGCGCCCCCAGATCGTGCGTACGCGCCAGGCGTAGGTGGCATCGAGCTTGAGCTTGTTCTTCGCGGTCCATTCCACCCGCGCCGCATCGAAGGTCTGCTCGTTGGCGCGCCAGGCCGCCGCGCCGACGAACCGCTGGTCGTCCAGATTGATGCGTTGACGACCCAGAGTGAAAGCAGTACCGACAGAGGGTTTGTATTGCACCTGCAGCCGATTGAGCTCGATATTTTCAGGGTCCGCCACCAATGGATACTGAGTGCGGCCGTTGAGTCCACTGAAATAATGCTCCTGCAGCGCTACGGTGCTTTCGGCCTCGGCCAACACAGACCAGGCATCGCGCTTGTACTCGATGCCTGCGCGCCCGCGCAAGGTCAAGGCATCGGCAGTGCGCGCGATTCCGGCCTGATCCACGCCTTCGTAGCGCAGGCGCAGATCGACCAGCGGTTTGAACGCTTGTGTCTTCGCTGGCCCGGTGTCGGCGGCAAGTACTGGCACAGCGGTCAAGAGACACGCACTCAGACAGACAAGACTCTTCATGACGGACTCCGAAAAAAAGCAATGCAATGAGATGTGGATGGGGTGTACGGGGTGGATGCGATTCATGCGGCATCGGTCCGATGCCCATGTTGATAGTCGGCGAGGAACCGCAGCACTTCCTCGCGATAGGCGTAAAAACGCGGATGCTCGAGCAGCGCCTTGCGGTCGCGCGGCCGCGGCAGCTCGATGTTCAATATCTTGCGGATGGTCGCCCGCGGACCATTGCTCATCATCACCACGCGGTCGGCAAGCAGAATGGCTTCGTCAACGTCGTGGGTGACGCAGATCGCGGTGACGCGCGTACGTTGCCACACCTCCATCAATACGTCCTGCAACTCCCAACGGGTCAGGCTGTCGAGCATGCCGAAGGGTTCGTCAAGCAGCAGCAGTTTTGGCGACAGGGCGAATGCACGGGCGATGCCCACGCGCTGACGCATGCCGCTGGACATGGCCGACGCGGACTTGGCCATGGCATCACCCAGACCGACGCGCTGCAGGTAGTACTCGACGATGTCGTTGCGCTCTGCCCGGCTGGCGTGCGCATAGACCCTCTCCACGCCGATGGCCACGTTCTGGCGTGCAGTCAGCCACGGCATCAGGCTTGGTGCCTGGAACACCACGCCCTTGTCGGGGCCGGCCGCATCGATTTCATGGCCATCGAGCACGATGTTGCCGGCCGATGTTTCAGCCAAGCCTGCGGCCATGTTCAACACCGTGGATTTGCCGCAGCCCGAATGGCCGATCAGCGAAACGAACTGGCCACGATCCATGATGAGGTTGAAATTCTCGACTACGGTCAACGGCCCGCCGCGCGCGGGAAAGGTTTTTCCGAGGTTGAAAAATTCCAGATAACGGCGTTCGATCGGCGAATGCGCGGCATCGCGATAGGCTTTGGGCGGCGCTGCGACCAATCTCAGAGGCTGCACGTTCGGCAGAGCGATCTCCGCATCCGCCGCTTGCGCGGTGCGCGTCTGGTTGAGCGCGTCCAGATGGCGCGCAATGCGATTGCGCAAGGTCTTGAACGCCGCATCGTGATTGAGTGCGGTGCGTTCTCGCGGGCGTGGCAGCGTGACCTCGAATATCTGGCCGATCCGGCTGCCGTTGGCCGAAGGCTCGAGCACGGCGATGCGGTCGGCCAACAACAGCGCTTCATCGACATCGTTGGTGACCAGCACGATCGTGCGTTTTTCCTGCGCACGGATGCGCTCGATCTCTTCCTGCAATCGCGCGCGGGTCAGCGCATCCAGCGCCGACAGCGGCTCGTCCAACAGCAGAATCTGCGGGCGCATCGCCAATGCCCGGGCCACGGCGACGCGCTGACGCATGCCGCCGGACAACTGCGCCGGCTTGCGATCGCAGGCGTGCGTCAGACCCACGAGTTCGATGGTGGACCGCACCAGCGCCTGCTTTTCTTCGCGACCAGCGCGGGTATGCACTGCGTCCACCGCAAGGCGGATATTTCCTTCGACGCTCAACCAGGGCAGCAGCGAATAGGATTGGAACACCAGACCTCGCTCGTGCCCCGGCCCTGTTGCTTTCTCGCCCTTCACCCGAATTTCGCCGGCATCCGCAGCGATCAATCCAGCCAGCAGCGAGATCAGCGTGGTCTTGCCGGTGCCGGAAAAACCGAGGATCGCAACGAACTCGCCCTCCTCCACACGCAGGTCGACTTTGTCCAGAACGCACTGCGTTTTTCCGCGGCGGTCGCCGTAATGCTTGCTGACGCCGCGCAGTTCGAGAATCGGATCGGCCATGGCGTCAGCTCCGCCCCTGGCGGCCTGCCAGGGTCTGCGCCAGCAGCATCAGGCGGTCGAGGCCGAAGCCGATCACGCCGATCGCGATCACCGCCACCATGATCCGCGCCAGCGACTTCTCGCTGCCGTTCTGGAACTCGTCCCAGACGAATTTGCCCAGCCCCGGGTTCTGCGCGAGCATTTCCGCAGCGATCAGCACCATCCAGCCCACGCCCAGCGACAGGCGCATGCCGGTAAAGATGTACGGCAACGCCGATGGCAGCACCAGTTTGGTGAGTCGCGCACGCCATGACAGCCGCAGCACGCGGCCAACGTTGAGCAGATCGTTGTCGATCGATGCCGCACCGATCGCACTGTTGATCAGTGTGGGCCACAGCGAGCACAGGGTGACAGTGATCGCCGAAATCACCAGGCTCTTTGGCAACAAGGGCTCGCCCTCGCCTCCCAGCATGGACGAGATCACCATGGTCACGATCGGCAGCCAAGCCAGAGGGCTGACCGGTTTCATGATCTGCACCAGCGGATTGATCGCAGCGTTCAATAGTTTCGACAAACCGCAGAGCAAGCCCACCGGCACCGCGATCACCGTCGCCAGCACGACACCCAAAGCGACCGTGAGCAACGAAGTGAATATCTGGTCGACAAAAGTCGCGGCGCCCGACCAGGGAATGCCGCTGCTCGCCTGCAGCGCTTTTTCGGCCTGCACGGCCATATGCTCACGCCACAGCGCGATGGCCTGCTGCAGCACCTCCCATGGCCCCGGCAACGCACCCAGGGACGTATGTACGCGCGGTGCGAACAGCGCCCACAGCCCGAGGAAAACGACGATCCCCAACAGCGGCGGCAAGGTCGCCGCCAACAATGCTTTGCCGTCGAACCTGCGCAGCCAGACGCGCCAACGCGCCGTGATCTTGGATTCGTCGCTTGCCGCAGATACGTCCCCTGCGCTTGTCGTCGCACAGTGTTGCGCGATCTCGCGGAGTCGATCCGAAGCCTGCGGTGCGCTCGTCGTCGACAGCGGCGGCTCTGTGCCGATTGGCGGCGGCGATGTGCTGGCGGGCAAAGCGCTGACCTTGTTCATCATGATTCCCCTACTTCACACCCGTCGGTGTCACCGCTTGGCCGCTATGCAGCCCGATCTCGAAACCATCGAGATAGGCATTCGGCGTTTTGCCGTCGAACACTTTGCCGTCGATAAAACCGCTTTGCGGCGCGCGATAGCCGTCGGTTTGGGGCAACGCTTCACCCGGCGCCTTGCCTGCGTCGATCAGCGCCTTTGCGGCACTGGCATAGAGATCCGGGCGATAGACCTGTTTGGCGATCTGCGCGTACCAGTCGTCCGGTTTGCTCTGTGCGATCTGGCCCCAACGCCGCATCTGGGTCAGCGTCCACACCGCATCGGAATAGAACGGATAGCCTGCGTTGTGCCTGAAGAAAATATTGAAATCAGGCGCAGGGCGCGTATCGCCGGATGCGAAGCTGAAATTGCCGGTCATCGACTGCGCGATCACTTTCTCGTCCGCGCCGACATAGTGACTGCGCGCGAGGATCTTCACCGCTTCGCGCCGATTTGCACCCTGATCGGCATCCAGCCAGATCTGCGCCTTGATGATCGCGCGAACCAGCGCCTGCACCGTCTTGGGGTTGGCTTCGGCGAACTTGGCGGTGATCCCGAATACCTTTTCCGGGTTGTAGGGGAAGATGTCGTGGTCGGTGATCACCGGCACTCCGATCTTCTTGACCACCGCCGCCTGGTTCCAGGGCTCACCGACGCTGTAGCCGTCGATGGTGCCCGCTTCGAGCGTCGCCGGCATCTGCGGCGGCGGCGTCACCGACAGCAGAACGTCGGCGCCGGTGGCGCCCGCCACATCGCCCGGCAGGTAATAGCCCGGATTTAATCCACCCGCTGCCAGCCAGTAGCGCAGCTCATAGTTGTGCGGGCTGACCGGGAATACCATCCCCATCTTCAACGGTTTGCCCTTGGCCTTGAGTTCGACCACCAGTGGCTTGAGCGCATCGGCCTTGATCGGATGCAGCGGCTTGCCGTCGGCGCCCTTGGCCAGACCCGGTTCCAATTTCGCCCA
>JANLSB010000441.1:0-3038 GCA_031362125.1 Lysobacterales bacterium
CCAGCCGGCGACGGCCAGTTCGCGGATGTTGGCGATGAGCTCGTCGGCCAGCACCTGCAGCCGGGCGGTGTCGTAGGGGGCGATGTTCATGGCTGGAAGTGTAGCGGAAGGCGTCGCTGTTTCCGGCTGCAATACGAACGATTCCTGTTCGAACCGCCGGACAGCAATGTGGCTAGCATGCGTGTCGACTACAACTGCGGATCGCATGATCCCGGTTCGTAATGCTGGCTTGATCCAGCGCAAAGACGACGCCACCGGCGTCACCCAATACTCCTCCATCTCCCCCACAACACGGTGTCCCGCCATGTCTCATGACTCCTCCCGTCGTCGTTTCCTGACCATCGCCGTCGTCGCGACCGCCGCCGCGCCGCTGGCGCTGCGTTCACTCAGCGCCGAAGCCGCCGCGCCGGCGCCGGTTGCGGCCAAACCGCTGCCCAAACTTGCCCTCACCGATCCCACCGCCAAGGCGCTCGCCTACGCCGAAGACGCCACGAAGGTGAAACATGCTTCGTTCAAGGCCGGCAGCAACTGTATCAACTGCAACTTCTACAAAGGCGCCAAGGGCGCGGCCACCGGCCCCTGCACCTTGTTCCCGAACAACAGCGTGATCGGCAAGGGCTGGTGCAGCGCGTGGGCGAAGAAAATCTGATCGAGCCGCTCTTGCGGTCATAAAAAAAACGGCGCGGAATTCCGCGCCGTTTTCGTTTCGATCCGCCGCCGGATCACTCGTGTTGCTGCAGGCCCTTCTGGAGCTGGGAGTTGCGCAGGCCGTACACGAAATACAGCACGACTGCAGCCAGGACATACCAGCCGAAGAAGATCAGCACGCGGTTCTCCACGGTGAAGATCAGCGCGAAGCAGGAGATGATGCCCAGCGCCGGCAGCACCGGATACAGCGGCACGCGGAAGCCGCGCGGAATTTCCGGATGGGTGGTGCGCAGCCAGATCACCGAAAGGCAGACGATGCCGAACGCCGCGAGCGTGCCGACCGAGGACATGTCGCCGAGGGTGTTGATATCGAAGAACGCCGCCGCGACCGCGGTGATCAGGCCGACGAGGATCGTGTTGACCCACGGGGTCTTGAACTTCGGGTGCACCGTCGCGAACACGCGCGGCAGCAGGCCATCGCGCGCCATCGTGTAGAAGATGCGGGTCTGGCCGTACATCAGCACCAGGATGACCGAGGTCAGGCCGATGATCGCGCCGACCTTGATGGTCTTGGCGAACCAGCCCCACTGCGGTCCGAGCGCATCGACCGCGACCGCGACCGGGTCCGGCACGTTCAGCGTCTTGTAGTTCACCACCAGCGTCATGACGATCGACACCAGGATGTAGATCAGGGTGCAGATCAGCAGCGAACCGATGATGCCGATCGGCATGTCGCGCTTCGGATCCTTGGCTTCCTGGCCGGCGGTCGAGACCGCCTCGAAGCCGATGTAGGCGAAGAACACGATCGATGCGGCGCGGAACACGCCGCCCCAGCCGAACTCGCCTTTTTCGCCGGTCGCTTCGGGAATGAAGGGGTCCCAGTTGGCTTTCAGCGTGTCGAAATGCTGGATCACGTACCAGCCGACGATGACGATGAACGCGATGATCACGGTCATCTTGATCGCGACGATGACGTTGTTGACCTTGGCGCTTTCCGAAACGCCCACTATCAGCAGACCCGCAAGCGCCATGCAGATCAGGAACGCGGGCAGGTTGAACAGCGTGGTCATCGGCGTGCCGTCGGCCGCGAGCACCGCAGCGCCGTCGCGCATCAGCGCATGGCCATAGGGGCCGGTGAGTTCGGGCGGTATCACCAGGCCGTAGTCTCCAAGCAGGCTGACCACATAGCCGGACCACCCGACCGCGACCACCGATGCGGCCAGACCGTATTCGAGCAGCAACAGGCCACCCATGATCCATGCGGCGAACTCGCCGACCGTGGTGTAGCTGTAGGTGTAGGCCGAACCGGAGACCGGCAGCGTGGACGAGAGCTCGGCATAACACAGGCCGGCGAGGGCGCAGACGACGCCCGCCACAAGGAAGGACAGCAGCACCGCAGGGCCGGCGTGGAGCGCCGCCGCATTCCCGGTACGCACGAAGATGCCGGCGCCGATGATGCAGCCGATGCCCAGGAACACCAGGTTCCATGGCCCGAGCGTGCGCTTGAGCTGGCTCGTTTCGGTTTCGCGCTGCACTTGCTCGACGCTCTTGCGCAGCAGCATTTTAGAAAGCAGGCTTGTTTTGGGAACGCTCGCCATCAGTGGTTATCCCCTCGGTTGTATGCGCAAGATATGGCTGGTTCAGATCAGGTCCGGCGCTCTGAGGGGCGCTCGTGACCAGCCCGGCACCTTACCCTGCGACGACGAGCAGGCGCAAGGTATCGGCCCGGGCGATAATCCGCTGCCTTTGCCCGGGAGCCGTATCGCCATGTCGCAATCCGTACTGCCGGCGCTCGCCGACGTTGCCGATCTTGCCGAGAGGTTTTCCCGCTATGCGCGGCGCTGGCCCGAAGAATCTGAAGCTGCTGGCGGATTCATCATGCTGCTTGCCGATGCCGAAGACCCGTTCATCCGCGAACGCTTGGCCGGGCACTTCACCGCATCGGCCTGGCTGGTCGACGGCCCGGGTGAGCGGCTGCTGATGACCCACCATCGCAAGCTCGACCGCTGGCTGCAGCTGGGCGGGCACGCCGACGGCGACCGCGATCTGGCCCGGGTCGCGCTGCGCGAGGCGGAGGAGGAGTCGGGGCTGGCTGGCCTGGACGTGTTGCCGGAGATCTTCGATCTGGACCGGCATTGGATCCCCGAGCGCGGCGACGTGTCCGGACATTGGCATTACGACGTGCGTTACATCGTGCGCGCGACCGGCAGCGAGGACTTCGCCGTCAGCGACGAATCGCATGCGCTGGCGTGGCGTGACATCGCCGGGTTGATCGATGAACCCGGCATCGATCCGTCGATCGTGCGGATGGCGGCGAAATGGATCAACAGGCACGCGTAGGGTGGGCCTTGGCCTGAGATCTCCGGCAACACGTCCAGGCCAGCCAGCCC
>JANLSB010000451.1:0-5055 GCA_031362125.1 Lysobacterales bacterium
TGCAACTGGAACCGGTGTGCGCCTGGGTGTCGCCAGCGGCGCGCTGTACGCGCTGATATGGGTGGCGTGGCTGCTGTTCGACCGCTGGCAGGCGGCGATCGCTACCGACGACGCGCCGCCTTCCCCCATGCAACTGCACGTCGGTCGCTTCCTGATGTCCACCGTGGGCGCCGCGATCTTCGCCGGCGTCGCCATCGTCGTGACCCACGCGGTGCTGCAACACAATCTTGTGGACGATCACAACGACTGGCACGTGATGATCCTGGGCCCGACGGTGGTGATGGTGGCGGTGGTGCTGACCGGCATTCTGCATCTGGGTTTGGCGGGGCCGGCATTAAGCGATCTGCAGCGCGAGATCTGGGCGCGGGTCGGCGGCAAGACCGCCGGGCTGGTGGTGCTGGGCGTGACCTTGACGCTGGCGCTGGCGGTGTACGGCCCATGGCTGCTGATGCAGTCTGTGGCGCTCGGCGATGCGAAGTGGAGCGGTATGGGCTGGGCGGGCGCGCTGGCATGGCTCTCGACCACCGGCGTCGGTCTGCTGGTCGGTCGCAGTGCCGGCGGCAGTGCGGGCGAGGGCGCTTCAAAGCGGGGACGCCTGCTGGATCTGGTCGCGCGGATCGCGCCATGGGTGTTCATTCTCGGGCTGGTGGCCGCGCTGAGTCTCGCCGGTCAGCTGCTCATCGATTGGCATGCGCGCTCGAATCTCGAACCCGCTGCGCAGCTGTATTCGCCCTGGCAGGGATCGTTGCGGGATCATCTGCTCTGGCTGGACCTCAATGTCACGATGCACTTGGGCTCGTTGATCTGGGTCACGGTCATTGCGTTGGCGACATGGCTGCTGTTCGGCTGGGCGGTGAACGTCAACGAATTCAGTCTCAATGCCTTCTACCGCAACCGTCTGGTGCGCTGTTATCTCGGCGCGAGCAACGATGCGCGCAATCCCGAACCGACCACCAACTTCGACGTGCAGGACGATCTGGTGCTCGCCGATCTGGTCGAAATTCAGCGGCTCAACGGTGCCCGCCCGCTGTTCCCGCTGGTGGGCACGGCTTTGAATCTGGTCGCGGCGAAACAGCTGGATTGGCAGGATCGCAAGGCGTCGTCGTTCTGTCTGTCGCCGGGGTTCTGCGGCTATCTGCCGCCGGCGTCGCGCACCGGTGCGCCGGTGGTCGGCGATCTGCATGCGGACGTGGCCGGCACCGCGTTTACCGGCCATATCGGCGAATCGCTGGCATCGTCGCTCACGCTGGGCAGCGCGATCGCGATCTCGGGCGCGGCGGTCAATCCCAACATGGGTTACCACAGTTCGCCGGCGGTGACCTTTCTGTTGACGCTGTTCGACGCACGCCTGGGCTGGTGGTTGCCGAACCCGTCCCATCCGATGCGTCCGCAGGCCGACAGCGCGCCGTTCTTCGGCCGCTGGCTGATCGCGGAGATGTTCGGCCGCACCCACGACGGCGGCAAGTATGTGCATCTCTCCGACGGCGGTCATTTTGAAAATCTCGGACTCTACGAACTGGTGCGCAGGCGCTGCCGTTTCATCCTCAGCGTGGATGCCGGTGCCGATCCCGGACGCGGCTTCGCCGACCTCGGCAACGCGGTGCAGAAATGCCGGGTCGATTTCGGCGTCGATATCCACATCGACGTCAGCGCGCTGCGGCCCCAGGCCGACGGCCGGTCGCTGCGCAGCTGCGCGGTGGGCAGCATCGACTATCCGGACGGCAGTCGCGGCACGCTGCTGTACGTGAAGCCGACCCTGACCGGCGAAGAACCGACCGACGTCCAGCATTACGCAAGCGCGCACCCCAGCTTCCCGCACGAGCCGACCGCGGACCAGTATTTCGACGAAGCGCAGTTCGAAAGCTATCGCAGGCTCGGTCAGGACGTGATGAGCCGCGCGCTGGAACCGGTCCTGGAACGCGCCGGCGCCGAAGTCGGCGCGGTGCGTCACGACGAATTGGGCGTGCACGATTCGGAGCTGAAGGAAAAGATCCTGATCGCGCTTCGCCATCAATGGGCGCCTTCGATTCCCGGCGGCGCCGAACGCTTCGCGCTGCACGCCAAGGCGATGTCGCGGCTGTTCGGACAACTGCGCGATACGCCCGCGCTGTCGGTGCTGGACGCCCAGTTCTATCCGGCGTGGACCGACCTCGTCGCTGCCGATCAGTCCGCCGCCGGCACCGATGCAGCCAAACCGATGGGGCGCCGCACGCGCATGCCGGCGGCGGCGGACTTCCGCGCCTGCTTCTATTTCTGCCAGGAACTGGTGCGGCTGATGGAGTCGGTCTACCACGATCTCGATCTCGAACATGCGTGGACCCACCCGGACAACCGCGGCTGGATCAACGCGTTCCGGCACTGGAGCAGCGCGCCGATGTTCCGCGTCACCTGGGCGGTGGGCGCACCGACGTTCGGCGCACGCTTCGTGGCGTTCTGCGAACAGCGCCTGCAACTGCCGCGTCTGGACAACGACGACAGGGACCAGCGCACGCTGCGGATCGAAGCGGCATCGCCCGCAAGCGGCATGACGTGGGCGCAGCACTGCGACCAGCTTGCGGACGATGGCCGCATCAACCATGTCGAACACGGCATCCTGCTGTCGGATGCGATGCTGGGCGACGCCACCGCGCTGCCGACGCAGCTGTTCCTGCTGCGTCTGCGCTGGACGACGGTGCTCTCGCGCACCGGCACCCGCATCCCGGACACGACGCTGGGCATCGCCGTGCTGTCGGGCAACACCCTGCGCCTGCTGCGCGTGCAGGACCACGTCCGCCGGTTGGGGCTGGGCGCCGAATTCATGCGCCTGCTGATGGACCGGGTGGCGGTCGAAGCGGTCGACATCCGCAGCGGTCACTACGGTCTCGACGGCGTCTGCCGCAACCGCACCGCCCGCGATATCGCCGAACAGCTCGAAACGCTGCGACTGCTGGCGCTGAAGCGCAAGCGCGCGCGCAACGATTCGGCGCGCGGCAAACGCATCGCCAACAGGCAGCGCACCCCGACGGCGCCGGGCCATGAAGAAAATGATCCGCAGGATGATCGACGCGATGCCTGAAGCGAACCGCCCCGGGAGTCCCGGAGGCGGTTCGACTCGAATCAACCCGCCGGCTTTCAGGTCACCACATCGGGCTCCACACGCCCGGTGCGCTGGCGCAGTTCCGCGAGCCGATCGGCCAGTGCGATCAAGTCGGCCAGTGCGGTCTGGGTGTCCTGCGAAAGCTGCGTCGGGTCGTCGGTGTAGCGCTCGATGTAGACCCGCAGCGTCGCGCCGCTGGTGCCGGTGCCCGATAGCCGATAGACGATGCGCGCGCCGTCGTCGAAGATCACGCGCAGGCCCTGGTGGTTGGAGGCGCTGCCGTCGATCGGATCGATGTAGCTGAAGTCGTCGGCCAACGCGACCACGCGGTCGCCGAAACGCTGACCGACAAGGCTTTCCAGCCGCGCGCCGAGCGATTGCATCAGCGTCTGCGCGATCGCGGTATCGAGTTCCTCGTAGTCGTGTCGCGTGTAGTAGTTGCGTCCATGAATCGACCAGTGCTCATCTGCGATCTGCTGCATATTGCAGCCGCGACTGGCGAGGATGGACAGCCACAGCAACACCGCCCACACGCCGTCCTTCTCGCGCACATGGTCCGAGCCGGTGCCGGCGCTTTCTTCGCCGCACAGAGTGATGCGCCCGGCGTCGAGCAGGTTGCCGAAAAACTTCCAGCCGGTGGGCGTTTCGTAACAGGGAATGCCGAGCCGCGCGGCGACGCGGTCGACCGCGCCGCTGGTGGGCATCGAACGCGCGACGCCGACGATGCCATTGCGGTATGCCGGCGCCAGCTGCGCGTTGGCGGCCAGCATCGCCAGCGAATCCGAGGGCGCGATGAAAATGCCGCGACCGATGATGAGATTGCGGTCGCCGTCGCCGTCGGAGGCCGCGCCTAGATCGGGCGCATCCGGGCCCATCATCAGATCCAGCAGCTCCTTGGCGTGGACCAGATTCGGGTCCGGATGATGGCCGCCGAAATCAGGCAGCGGCGTGCCGTTGCGTACGGTGCCGGCGGGTGCGCCCAGCTCGCGCTCGAAGATCGCATGCGCATAGGGGCCGGTCACGGCGTGCATCGCATCGAACGCGAGGCGATGGCCGCGGGCGAACCAGGCGCGCAGCGCATCGAAGTCGAACATGCCGCGCATCAGCTCGACATAGTCGGCGACCGGATCGATCACTTCGACGCGCATGTCGCCGATTCGATGGCTGGCGATGTGCGCCAGATCGATCGGCGACGTATCGACGGTCGAAGCATCCACGATCGAAGCATCCATGATCGAAGCATCCACGATGAGATAGGCATCGATCGCCAGCGTCTGCGCGTAGATCGCATCGGTGATGGTTTCCGACGCCGGCCCGCCGTTGGCGCCGTTGAACTTGATGCCGAAATCGCCGTCGGGCCCGCCCGGGTTGTGGCTGGCCGACAAAATCAAACCACCGAAGGCGCCGTGTTTGCGGATCACGCACGATGCCGCAGGCGTCGACAGAATGCCGCCGGCGCCGACCAGCACCCGCGCGAAACCATTGGCCCCCGCCATCCGGATCACGATCTGGATTGCATCGGTGTTGTAGTGGCGCCCGTCGCCGCCGATCACCAGCGTCAGCCCATCGAAGCCGCTGGCCGGCCGCACTGCGTTGAACACCGCCTGCACGAAGTTGTGCAGATAGTGTCCGTGCGCGAACTCCGTCACTTTCTTGCGCAGGCCGCTGGTGCCGGGCTTCATGCCGGGGATCGGTGTGGTCGGGATGCGCTCGATCTTCATCGTTGCCTCGGTGCGTTGCTGCGGCGTGCGACGACAGCAAGATGCAGTGCGTCGCCCATCAGGTGCTCACGCATCGGCGTACAGCGCCAGATAGCGCTGCGCGGGCCCGGCCCAGGAAAAATCCTGCGCCATCGCGCGCTGTTGGATCTGCCTGTGCAGGACGGGCTTGCGCAGCGTTTCGATCGCACGCTGCATCGCATCGGCCAGCGCCTGCGGGGTTGGGTCATCGAAGCTGAAGCCGGTGGCGGTATCGGCGCG
>JANLSB010000465.1:0-12232 GCA_031362125.1 Lysobacterales bacterium
GTCTCCTACGAGACCTTCGAGATGGAGCCGATGGCCGAGGTGCTGAGGATATATTCCGAGCTCGGGCTGGACGCCAGCGACGACATGAAGCGCAGCGTGTCCGCATACTTGGAAAGCATCAGCGGCTACAAGAAGAACAAGTATTCCTACAACGATTCGCTGGTCGAGGAAATCGGCAGAAAGTGGGGCTTCGCCATTCGCCGCATGAACTATGCGCCGCCGCGAGATATCGCATTGACCGGCGATGCCAAGTGGTCCTGTAAAATGGATTACTGACCGGCCTTCTGCGCTCAGCAAAGATCGCGATCGTTCCCCGCATCCACGGAGTCAACGCTTGGACAGCAGCATCCTGAAGGAAATCGGCAAGGGTCAATACGACTGGGCGCAGCAGGTGGGAACGCTCGCCTGCATCTGGGGGCTGCCGATCGTGACCTGTTGGTCCGACCGCCTGAAAAAGCTTTGCCCCATCGGGGAGACACGGCCCGATCCCGGCCTGATCAACCGCTTTCGACATGTGCGTACGCTGTCCGCGCCCGGCGCCAGCGAGTTCGTCAACGCCGCCACCGATTTCCTGTATTCCACGGCGGTGATCGATCTGCGCAACGGCCCGCTGCGTCTGTCCGGCGGCGATTTCTCGGGTCGCTGGTATGGCCTGCAGATACTGGATGCGCACATGGAAACGATGGCCAATATCGGCACGCGAACCTGTGGCGATGTGGTACCCAACGCGCTGTTGTCCTACGGTGACCAGACCTCCACGGCCGACCCGGGCGAGTGGTCGATCCACAGCGACAGCCCGTTCGTCTACATCGTCGGCCGCGTCGCTGCCGATGTGAGCGAAGATCTGACCGATGTGCACCGGCTGCAGGACACATTGACGATCGAACCGGCCGATCCGGCGAATCATGGTCGGCTCGACCTCAGCGATGCGCTGGCGCCGTTTCCGCCGCAGAATCCGGGTTGCCCGGAGGGACTCGGTTTCTATTCGGCGCTCGCGGCGGTGCTGGCGTTCGTACCGCCGCGCGATCACGAAGGCATGCTGATAGGCCTGTTTCGCGATATCGGCATCGACCCGCTGCGTGGCTTCGATCACGCCGCACTCGCTGAAGAGGCGCGCGCCGGTCTGGCCGATGCTGTGCCGCACGCGCACGGTATTCTCGGCCGCAAGCTTTACGCCACAGGGCAAATGATCGATGGCTGGATGTGGGTGACCGGCATCGGCAACTACGGCAGCGACTACATCGTCCGCGCCCTGGTGTCGCAGCATGGCATCTGGGCCAACGTGCCGGAAGAAAGCCTCTATGTGATGGCGCGGCTGGATGCCGATGGCGCCTTGCTGCACGGCGCGCACCGCTATGAAATCAGGTTTCCGCCGGGGCAGACACCGCCGGTCGATGCGTTCTGGTCGATCAGCTACTACGACGAGCACGGGCGTCTGGTGGCGCATCCCTCGGGCCGCACCACGGTCAATTCGCTGTATTCCGCGCTGGTGCCGGATGAGGATGGATCGCTCACCATCGAGATCGGGCCGCAAGCGCCCTCCAGCCCGCAGCGCGTGTCGAACTGGCTGCCATCGCACGACGGCGCGTTCAACCTCAATCTGCGCTGCTACAACCCGCAGCCGGCGATGTTGTCGCTCGACTACCGCGTGCCTGCGGTGAAGCGGGTCGGATGAGCGTCGTATCCACGCATGCCGCCGGGCATGGAACGGGAGCGGGACACTGATATGGGAAACAACCCGCACAAGCTTGCCCTGATCACCGGCGGTTCTTCGGGCCTCGGCTATGAGATGGCCCGTCAGCTTCGCGCGCAGGGCTACGGTCTGATCCTGATCGCCCGCGACCGGCTCAAGCTCGAGCGCGCGAAACAGGCGCTGCTGGCGGGGGGCGAAGGCCTCCCGGTCCATGTGGTGTCATGCGATCTGGCCGACGACGCAGCCTTGCAGCGTGCATTCGATGAGGTGCGCACGCTTGCGCAGCGCATCGATTTCCTGATTCTCAACGCCGGTGTGGCGTCGATCGAACTGATCGAGGATTACCCCGCGCTTTCAGCGGTCACCGGCAATCTGCGCGCGAATCTGATCGGCGCGGTCGCCGTCACCCATCTGGCGCTGCCGCTGATGCAGGCAGGCGGTCGCATCCTGTTCGTATCCTCCGGCTTCGCGTTCGTCGGTCCCGCAGGCTACACGCTGTATGCCACGGCGAAGGCTGGTCTCAATGTGTTCGCGGATGGTCTGCGCCGCGAGCTGTTGCGTCGCAGAATCGCGGTGCATGTCACCTGTCCTGGCGATATCGATACGCCGATGTATCAGGGCGAGCTGCGCACCATGCCGGACTGGATCCGCGTCAAGATGGGCCGTGCCAAACCGATGCCTGTGGAGAAGGCCGCGCGCTACATTCTCGACCGGTGCTTCCGTGGGAAGTACATGATCGTCCCGTCGGCGGATGTGCGTCTGTTGATCGCGATCCAGTCGCTGCTGCCGCGCTGGCTGTCGATGCGGCTGATCGATCGCATCCTGCCGCTGCCCCCGGGCAGCTGAAGCGGACGTCTCGTCAGCTGCGACCGCCTGCGGTTACAGTGGCGGCCCGTTGTTCAGGATTGTTGCCGTGAGCAAAACCTCCCCCAAAGCCCGCACCGTCTTCGTCTGCGGAGAATGCGGCGGCGAGTCCAACAAGTGGCAGGGGCAGTGCGGGGAGTGCGGAGCATGGAATACGCTCACCCAGATCGTCTTGGAATCCGCCGCGTCGGCAGCCTCGCCGGCAGCACGGCGCAGCAGTTGGGCCGGCAAGATCGATCCGCCCAAGGTCACGCCGTTGAAGGACGTGCTGCACCATGAGGACGCGCGGACCAGTACCGGCATCAGCGAGTTCGATCGCGTGCTCGGCGGTGGCCTGGTCGAAGGTGCGGTGATCCTGATCGGCGGCGATCCGGGGATCGGCAAATCCACTTTGCTGCTACAGGCATTGGCGAGCATGGCCGGGCGGCTACCGGCGCTGTATGTGACGGGTGAGGAATCGCTGGCGCAGGTCGCAGGCCGCGCCTCGCGACTCGGGCTGCCGCTGGACGGCCTGAGCGCGCTCGCTGAAACCGGTGTCGAACGCATCCTCGAACAGGCCTCGCAGATGAAGCCGAAGCTGCTGGTCGCCGATTCGGTGCAGACGCTGTGGACCGAATCGCTGACCGCCGCGCCGGGTTCGGTCAGCCAGGTGCGCGAAAGCGCCGCGCGTCTCGTGCGCTACGCGAAGGAAACCGGCACTGCGATTTTTCTGGTCGGCCATGTCACCAAAGAGGGCGGCATTGCAGGCCCGCGCGTGCTCGAGCATATGGTCGACGCTGTGCTGTACTTCGAGGGCGACAGTGGCAGCCGCTTCCGGGTACTGCGCGCGTTCAAGAACCGCTTCGGCGCGGTCAACGAGCTGGGCGTGTTCGCGATGAGCGACAAGGGCCTGCGCGAAGTGCCGAATCCCTCGGCGATTTTCCTTTCCGGCGGCAGCACGCCGCAGCCGGGCAGCTGCGTGATGGTCACTCGCGAAGGCACGCGGCCGCTGTTGGTGGAAGTGCAGGCGCTGGTGGATTCCTCGCCGCTGTCCAATCCGCGCCGGGTCGCGGTCGGTCTCGAACAGAATCGCCTTGCAATGCTGCTGGCGGTGCTGCATCGCCACGGCGGCATCGTGGTCGGCGACCAGGACGTGTTCGTGAACGTCGTCGGCGGTATCCGCGTGCAGGAAACCGCCGCCGATCTGCCGGTGCTGCTGGCGGTGCTGTCGTCGCTGCGCGACCGGCCGCTGGCCGAGAAGACCATCGCGTTCGGCGAGGTTGGACTCTCTGGCGAGATCCGCCCGGTGCCGAACGGCGAAGAACGGTTGAAAGAGGCGGCAACCCACGGGTTCAAGCGCGCCATCGTGCCGAAAGCCAACGCACCGAAGGCCGGTTCCTATAAAGGCATGGAGGTCGTGGCGGTCGAGCGTCTTTCAGATGCGTTGAGTGCCGCTGCAGACTGACTGTTACATGTTTCTTCGCTGATTCCGGAGCATCGTCGATGACAGGTTTCTTCGCCGCAGTCCGTTCGCTGTTCGGTGGTCGCGCTTCCGAGCCGCTGATGAATCCCGCCGAATTCACCGGGGAAGTCGCGCGACGCGTGTGCGCGGTCGCCCCGCAGTTGGATGTCCAGATCGTGGGCGAGCTTGAGCTTGCGATCAACATGACCGAGGACGGCGGCAATCGCGCCTTCCTCAACAACGCCTATCAGATGTACCAGAGCGAATCCGCGCGCAATCGCAGCGATCTGATCGATCGGTTCGTCCGTTCATTCGCCGAAGCCGCAGCGGGTCTTGAACGCAGTCGCGATGCGATCATTCCGATCGTCAAGGATCGCGGCTGGCTGGAGGATATCCGCCAGTCGATGCAACAGATGCACGATATGGAAGGGCAGGACAAAGTCTACGAGGACCTCAACGACGATCTGGTCGTGGTCTATGCCATCGACACGCCCAGCAATATCGCTTACCTCAACCCGGATGAGTTGGAAGGCTTGGGCGTACAGCGCGACGAACTGCGTGCGCTTGCAGTGCGCAACCTGCGCGGCCTGCTGCCGGGCATCGAGGTGCATCGCGGCGATTTGGTCAATATGATCACTGCCGACGGCAACTACGAAGCCTCACTGCTGCTGTTCGTGGACCTGTGGGAACGCGAGCGCGGGAAACTGCGCGGCGAGCCGGTCGCCGCAGTGCCTGCGCGCGATCTGCTGTTGTTCGCCGATTCCGCCAACGCCGACGCGGTCGCGCAGCTCAAGCAACTGGCGGCGAAGATACGCGCCGAAGCGACGTATGCATTGACCGACCGGCTGTTCGTGCTGCGCGAAGGGCGCTGGCTGCCGTTCTGACGCCCGTTGCCTGAAACCGAGCCATGCACGAGATCGAACCGCCACCTGACGATGACGATGCGTCCGTCGCGCCGGCAGTCACGCCGGGTAAACGCCGTCGCCCGGAGCTGATGCCGGCCCAGCGTGCGCTTGGGCTGTTGGTGCGCCGTGAGCATTCGCGCAAGGAGTTGACTCGGAAATTGACCGCGCGCGGCGTGGAGGCCGATGACGCCCAGGCCGCCGTCGAACGGATGACTGCCGAAGGCTGGCAGGACGATGCACGGTTCGCCGAACTGCTGGTCCGCAGCCGTGCCTGCAATGGCTATGGGCCGCTGAGGATCCGCGCCGAGTTGGGCATGCATGGGCTGGATCGCGACACCGTCGCCGCTGCGATGGAGGCCTACGACGGTGACTGGACCGACAACGCTCGCGATCTGGCCCGCCGCCGGTTTCCAGGGCGGCTCGACGACCGCGCGATCCAGCGCAAGGCGGCCGAATTTTTGCTTCGCCGCGGTTTTTCCGGCGATCAGGTCCGTGCGGCGGTGCGGTTCGACGATGACGAGCTCTGATCGGTCCGTGGGAGCGGCGGGAGCCGCGATAGACCGCGGAAAGATTCCCGTTGGCAATCGCGGCTTCAAGCCGCCCCGCTGCCCCGTCGCCTGTTAACCTATCGTTTCTTGGGTTGTTCGCTCGATTCCGCGCCGGCAGATTGCCGCGCCTGCGGCGCGCGGACTGCGCCCGTCACCCCATCGATGCCATGAAAACCACAGCCGCTCGCTCCACATCGAAGATCCGTCAAGACTTCCTCGAATTCTTCCGCTCGAAGGGCCACACCGTGGTGCCATCGAGTCCGCTGGTGCCGGGCAACGACCCGACCCTGCTGTTCACCAATGCGGGCATGGTCCAGTTCAAGGATGTGTTCCTGGGTGCCGAGAAGCGCAGCTACACCCGCGCCGCATCCAGCCAGCGCTGCGTGCGCGCCGGCGGCAAGCACAACGATCTCGATCAGGTTGGCTACACCGCGCGTCACCACACCTTCTTCGAAATGCTGGGCAATTTCAGCTTCGGCGACTACTTCAAGAAGGACGCCATCGCCTATGCCTGGGAACTGTTGACCGGCGTGTGGGGCCTGCCGAAAGAGAAATTGCTGGTCACGATCTACCACACCGACGACGAAGCCTTCGATATCTGGCACAAGGAGATCGGGTTGCCGGCTAATCGCATCATCCGCATCGGCGACAACAAGGGCGCACCGTTCGCCTCCGATAATTTCTGGCAGATGGCCGACACCGGCCCCTGCGGCCCCTGCACCGAGATTTTCTACGACCACGGCGCGCACATCGCCGGCGGCCCGCCGGGCTCGCCCGATGAGGACGGCGACCGCTACATCGAGATATGGAACAACGTGTTCATGCAGTTCGACCGCCAGCCCGACGGTACGCTGATGCCGCTGCCGGCACCCTGCGTGGACACTGGGATGGGCCTGGAGCGCCTCGCCGCCGTCCTGCAGCACGTGCACAGCAATTACGAGATCGACCTGTTCCAGCATCTGATCAAGGCCGCCGCGGCGATCACCGGCACCGCCGACCTCGAACACAAATCGCTGCGCGTGATCGCCGATCACACCCGCGCCTGCAGCTTCCTGATCGTCGATGGTGTGCTGCCGAGCAACGAAGGCCGTGGCTACGTGCTGCGTCGGATCATTCGTCGTGCGATCCGCCATCTGTGGAAACTCGGTGCGCTCAGCGCAGAGGGCAATTTCTGGCGCATGGCGCAGCCGCTGATTGACGTGATGGGTGAAGCGTATCCAGAGCTGGTCGAGAAGCGCTCGCTGATCGAGCGCGCGCTCAAAGGGGAAGAAGCTGCATTCGCACAGACGCTCGACGCCGGCATGATGCGTCTGGAAGGCTATCTCGCTCAGAACAATGGAAACATCGATGGCGAACAGCTGTTCCAGTTGCACGATACCTACGGCTGCCCGCCGGATCTGATCGCCGACATCCTGCGCGAAAAGGGCCGTGAGCTGCCGCCGACGGTGATGGCCGACTACGAGCGGCTGATGGAAGAACAGCGCGACCGCGCGCGGGCTGCGGGCAAATTCGGCGGCGGCGCGATGCTGCCGGCCGAATTGATTTCGCAGATGCAGCCCACCGGATTCCTGGGTTACGCGCATCTCGAAGCCGGCGGCCTTGAAGTCGTCGCGATCCTCAAGGACGGCAAGCCGGTTGAACAGATCGACATCGGCGATCAGGCCATCATTCTGCTCGACCGCACCCCGTTCTATGCCGAATCCGGCGGTCAGGTCGGTGATATCGGCCACTTGGCAGAGCAGGGCGTGCTGTTCCAAGTCTCGGACACCCAGAAACTGGCGGGCCAGTTCTTTGGCCATGTCGGCACGCTCACCGTCGGCAGCCTCAGGCGTGGCGATCACCTGCTGGCGCAGGTCGATCACGCCCGTCGCAGCGCGACTGTGCTCAACCACAGCGCCACCCACCTGCTGCACGCGGCCCTGCGCAGCGTGCTCGGCACCCATGTGACCCAGAAGGGCTCGCTGGTCGCCCCTGACCGTCTGCGCTTCGATTTCGCGCATTTCCAGGCGATGACCGCACCGGAGCTGGCCGAGATCGAGCGTCTGGTCAACGTCGAGATCCGCGCCAACAGCGAAGCTGAAGTTCGTGAGATGGGCATGCAGGAAGCGCTGGATTTCGGCGCGATGGCGCTGTTCGGCGAAAAATACGGCGAACACGTGCGCGTGCTGCGCATGGGCGGGACCTCGACCGAACTGTGCGGCGGCACCCATGTCGGCCGCACCGGCGATATCGGGGTGTTCAAGATCGCCTCCGAGGGCGGAATCCAGGCCGGCGTGCGCCGGATCGAGGCCGTGACCGGGCAGGGCGCGCTGGATTACATCGCTACCGAGGAGCGTCGTCTCGATGAGGCGGCAGAACTGCTGGGCGGCAATCCGGCTGAGATCGGCGACAAACTGCGTGCGCTGCTGGATCGCCAAAAGAAGCTGGAACGTGAGCTGGAACGCCTGAAAACCAAGGCTGCCAACGCCGCAGTGGCCGATATGGCGGCCTCGGCGGCCGACATTGGCGGCATCCGTGTGCTTGCCGCGCGTGTCGAAGGCCTGGACGCAAAAGCGCTCCGTGATGCCGTTGACAACCTCAAACACCAACTTCGTGATGCCGTTGTGCTGTTGGCTGGCGCTGCGGATGGTAAAGTGGCGCTCATTGCGGGTGTGAGCGGCGCAGCTTTGGGGCCCATCAAGGCCGGGGAGTTGCTGGCTCATATCGCTGGTCAGATCGGGGGCAAAGGCGGTGGCCGGCCCGATATGGCCCAAGGGGGCGGGGAAGATGGCCCCAACTTGCGCATCGCGCTGGAGGGCATTCAGGAATGGGTGAGCGTGCGTCTGCGGTCAGGGGCGTGACCTTCGGCGGTTCCCGTTCCGGTGCGACTCCGGTTATTCTTATTTATTGAGTCCGCGACACAGGTTTCACCCCCGATTGAACGAGTCGCGGAACAACGACAGGGTGCTGACGAGGGGGACGTCGGCCATTGGAGACATGCAATGCTTATCTTGACTCGCCGGGTTGGCGAAACTCTGATGATCGGTGACGAAGTCACCGTGACGGTCCTCGGAGTCAAAGGCAACCAGGTGCGGATCGGGATCACGGCGCCTAAAGAAGTGGCCGTGCATCGCGAAGAAATCTACCAGCGTATCCAGCGCGGCGAAGGTCACGTCCCGAATTCGGGTTTGCCGCAGGACGACTGAACCGGTATCCTTTTCATCACGCGCATCGTCGCGTCGACGGAGAGTTGCCCGAGAGGCCGAAGGGGCTCCCCTGCTAAGGGAGTATGGGGTCAAAAGCTCCATCGAGGGTTCGAATCCCTCACTCTCCGCCATTATTGCTGGCGCGTATCGCAGTGACTTCATGCGATCGTGTCATCGACGATGGATCAGTCGACGTAAGTGCAGGATTGACCAATCCAGTCCGGGTTGGCACAATTCCGCTTCTGTACAACGCGCCCGTAGCTCAGTTGGATAGAGCACCAGGCTACGAACTTGGGGGTCGGGAGTTCGAATCTCTCCGGGCGCACCATATGCATGAAAAAAGCCGGCACTTGTTGCCGGCTTTTTTTGTCCGCAGCTTGCCGCGCGCTTTCAATCGAGAAACTGCAGTTTCGCCAGTTCCGCGTAAAGCCCGCCCTGTGCCAGCAGTTGTTCGTGCGTGCCTTCGGCTACGGTCCGGCCCTTGTCCATCACCACGATGCGGTCGGCTTTGAGAATCGTCGCGAGTCGGTGCGCGATCACCAGCGTCGTGCGTCCGCGCATCAGGTTTTCCAGCGCCAGTTGCACCGCTCGCTCGCTCTGCGCATCGAGCGCGGAGGTTGCTTCGTCGAGCAGCAGGATCGGAGCGTCTTTCAGCAGCGCGCGCGCGATCGCGATGCGCTGCTGCTGGCCGCCCGACAGGCGCACGCCGCGTTCGCCGAGCTCCTCGTCGTAACCTGCCGGCAGTGCGCTCAGGAATTCGTGCGCTTCGGCGGAACGCGCGGCGGTTTCGACCTCGGCGTCGCTGGCTTCCAGCCGGCCATAGCGGATGTTGTCGCGCGCGCTGGTCGCGAACAGCGTTGGCTGCTGCGGTACCAGCGCGATGCGTTCGCGCAGCTCGACCGGATCGCAGTCGCGCACGTCGACATCGTCGATCGTGATCCGCCCGCTCTGCGGGTCGTGGAAGCGCAGCAGCAGAGAAAACACGGTGCTCTTGCCGGCGCCGGATGGGCCGACCAAGGCCACGGTTTCGCCGGGTTTCACGTGCAGATTGAAATCTTCCAGCGCAGGCATTTCCGGGCGCATCGGATAGTGGAAGACCACGCGGTCCAGCCGTACCTCGCCGTGTAGTGGGCTCGGTAAACGCACGGCGTGCATGGGCGCGATGATCATCGGAGTTTCCTCCATCAGCTCGCCGATGCGGCTCATGCCGCCTGCGGCGCGCTGCAGTTCATTCCACACCTCGGCCAGCGCCGCGACCGAACCGCCGCCGAACAGCGCGTACAGCACGAACTGGATCAGGGTGCCGGCGGTCATCCGTCCGGCGTTCACATCGTGCGCGCCGGTCCACAGCACCAGTGTGATCGCGCCGAAGAACAGCGTGATCGCGGTGGCGGTCATCAGCGCCTGCGCTGTGACCCGTTTCATGGCGGTACGCACCGCGACCTGCACGGCCTTGTCGAAGCGCCCGCGCTCGTACGTTTCGCGCCCATGCGCCTGCACAGTGCGCACCGCACCGAGCGTTTCGGTGGCCAGCGCATTGGCATCGGCGATACGGTCCTGGCTGTTGCGTGAAATCTTCTGCATCCGTCGCCCGCCGATCACCATCGGCAGCACCGCCAGCGGAATACCGATCAGTGCCCACGAAGCCAGTCGCGGGCTGGTGACGAACAACATGACCAGGGCGCCGATCACCGTAATCGAACTGCGCAGCGCGACCGACATGCTGCTGCCGACTACGCTGCGGATGAGTTCGACATCCGAGGTGAGGCGCGAGACCAGTTCGCCGCTGCGATTGCGCTCATGGAAGCCGGCGTCCAGCCCGATCAGATGCGCGTATAGCTTTTCGCGCAGATCGGCCACTACGCGCTCGCCCAACTTGGAGATGAAAAAGAAACGTGCTGCCGTACTCAGCGCCAACACCAGCGCAACACCAAACATCAGCAGGAAAGCATGATCGATATCGCTGCCGCTGCCGGTCGTGAAGCCTTGATCGATCATGGTCTTGATCGCGAGCGGAAAGCTCAACGATGCGGTCGAAGACACCGCGAGCGCCAGCAGCCAGGCGATGAACAGCCCAGGATGCCGCCGGATGAAGGGCCACAGCGCGCGCAAGCTGCCGATAGGGGCTTTGGAGTTCGGTTCGGGTGTGCTCATGAGCCACGTCGGTGGGGGCGGGAGGCGGTTGGGCGGTGGCACCTCGCCAGCGTACCCGGAAGGGCGTCGCGTTCAGCCAAGCGTTGCGAACCTCACCCGGTTACGGGTGGCGTCGCGGAGTCGGGTTTTCAAGTCCTCGACGCGATCCGCGGGCAAACGCACCCGCAACGTGACGCCATCGGCATCGAAACGTTCGTCGGACTTGCTCGCTCCAGCGAGGTTGAGTGCTGCATGCGCATTGCCGAGGTTCGCGAACGGGCAGGCGAATTCAAGTTCTGCGAACAGGACCAGCGGCTGCTTTTCCGCGCGGCGCAGGCATTCGGCCGCCGCGCCGCCATACGCGCGCACCAGTCCGCCGGCGCCGAGTTTGATCCCGCCGAACCAGCGCGTCACCACTACCAGCACCTGGTTGCAGCCCTGACCGTCGATAGCGGCGAGGATCGGCCGGCCGGCGGTGCCGGCGGGCTCGCCGTCGTCGCTGGAGCGGTATTGCCCGCCGAACCGCCAGGCCCAGCAGTTGTGCGACGCGGTGAGGTCGCTGAGCGGCGCCAGCGCAGCCTGCACGGCGTCGGCGGAATCGATTTCCACCGCTTGCGCCAGAAATCGGCTGTGCTTCACTTCGAGCAGGTACGAGGCCGGCGCGGCCAGCGTGCACAGCGTCATTTCACGGTGCAGGTAGCGTTGCGGCCAGTTTTCGCAGATCTTCCGGCAGCTCGATGTCGGGATAACGCCGACGGAACTCCTGCAGACTGTCGCGCGCTGCGTCGTTTTCGCCCTTGGCGATGTGGCTGCGGATGCGCTGCAGCCATGCCTGGCGGAATTCCGGCGAATCGGCCGAAACAGGCGGCCGGTCGTCGTACTTGGCACTGTCGCGTTCTTTGCGTTCTTCGGCATCGGCAGCGGTATTGCCGACGAGGGCGCGTGCGCGCCCGCTCTGCATCGAGGGTGTGGGTGCCGCAGCGGCACCCGCCGTCGAGGCTTTGCCCGCCGGTTGCGATGCGGCCTGCTCTCGACGCGCGTCGAGGGGTGTGCGCGTGTATTCGGCGGCACCGACCTCACGTTCCGCAGCGACCCGCGAACCGGTCACCGTGACTTTATCGAGGGCGCCATCGGCAGCCGTGGTGTTGCTGGACATGGAGGCTGCAGCGGGCGATGGCGGTGCTGCCGGGGCTTCCGCGACCGCTTCCGCCATCGGCGCATCCGCGACGAATTCGGGTTCGGACAGAGCCGGCGCGGCTTTCGCCATCGGTGCCTGTGCGATATCCGCACGCCGTGCAACGGCGTCCGTACTGGCGTCGGCCAAGGGCGGCGGTGGCGGTGGCGGGGTCTGTTGCAGCGGCGGTTCCAGAATCACCGCTTGCACCGATTCTTCCGCCGCCGGTGCTGAGGCCACCGCCGATTCTGCTGAACTGCCTTCGCCATCGCCCAGCAGACGCCAGCCG
>JANLSB010000482.1:0-5382 GCA_031362125.1 Lysobacterales bacterium
GAGGCCGGCCAGATGATCGCCCGCATTCATCGTGCCGGACTCGATCATGCCGATCTCAACGCCCACAATCTGCTGTTTGAAGCGTCCGGCCGTGGTTGGGTGATCGATGTCGACCGCAGCCAGCTTCGGATTCCAGCCACGCCTTGGCGCGAGGCCAATCTCGCCCGTCTGCAGCGCTCGCTGCTGAAACTTCGCGGGTCGCGCAGCGTGATCGAGGTCGAACAGGATTACGCCACGCTGCGCAGCGCGTACGATGCGCTCTGGCAGAAAGGGACGTAGGTGGCAGAACCGATGAGTTGGGCTTTGCGCTTCCATGGTGTCGGCAATGCGTCGGCGGTCGAATTGGGCTCCGCGATGGCGACCATCGAGCGTGGCGGCCGGCCGTGGCTGACCATCGACTGCGGTGCCGAGGGCCTCAGCGCGTATCTTGCGTACTACGGTGAAGCGCCGCGCGCCTTGTTCGTCACCCATACCCATCTCGATCACGTCGGCGGCTTCGAGCGGCTCTTCATCGATACCTATTTCGATGCGGCCCGGCGCGGACGTACCCGCGTCTACGTGCCCGCGCACGTGGTGCCGCTGCTGCACAAGCGCGTCGGCGACTATCCGAACGTGCTCGCCGAGGGCGGCGCCAATTTCTGGGATGCCTTCCATGTGATTCCGGTCGGCGAGGCGTTCTGGCACGAGGGCCTGCGGCTGGAAGTCTTCGAGACCCGCCATCACTGGCCGCAGACCAGTTACGGCCTGCGTCTGCGCGGCAGCGTCGTGTGGACCAGTGATACCCGGCCGATCCCGGAAACGCTGGCCCGATACGCCGATGCCGATGAGCTGATCGCCCACGACTGCGGCCTGCACGGCAATCCTTCGCATTCCGGCATCGACGACCTCGAACGCGAATATCCGCCCGCGCTGCTCGATCGCTGCGTTTTGTATCACTACGCCAGCGCCGCCGACGGCGAAGCCCTGCGCATGCGCGGGTGCCGCATCGCCCATCCCGGCGAATGCATCGCACTGGCCGAACCGACCGCACTGCAGGCCGAACCCTTCGGCGCAACCAATGCGCCGTCGACGGCCTCTTGATCGCGATGAATGCCGTGCCCCGACCTGACGACCTGCCGCGCGATGCCCTCGGGCGTCCGCTGCACGACCTGCGCCTGTCGGTGATCGAGGCCTGCAACTTCCGCTGCCCGTACTGCATGCCGGCGGAGCGCGTGCCCGACGACTACGGCCTCGACGCCGCGTCGCGGCTGTCCTTCGACGAGATCGAGCATCTCGTACGCGGTTTCGTGCGTGTGGGTGTGCGCAAGCTGCGCCTCACCGGTGGCGAACCGCTGCTGCGCAAGCGTCTGCCCGAATTGATCGTGCGGCTCGCGGCGATCGACGGCCTCGACGATATTGCGCTCACCACCAACGGCAGCCTCCTCGCCGCACAGGCGCGTGCGCTGTATGAGGGCGGCTTGCATCGGGTCACCGTGAGTCTGGATACGCTCGATGCCGTGCAATTCGCGACCTTGTCCGGCGGTCGCGGCGATCTTGCCGAGGTGCTGCGCGGCATCGAAGCGGCACGAGCTGCCGGTTTCGCGCGGATCAAGCTCAACTGCGTGGTCCAGCGCGGCGTCAACGACGCCCAGGTGCTGCCGCTCGTCGAATTCGCGCGCGAACACGGCCACACCCTGCGCTTCATCGAATACATGGATGTCGGTACCTGCAACGACTGGAATATCGAGCGAGTGGTGCCTTCGTCCGAGCTGCGCGATCTCATCCATGCGCGCTGGCCGCTGCATGCGCTCGGCCCGCAGTATCGCGGCGAAGTCGCCGCGCGCCACGCATTCGACGATGGTCGTGGCGAAGTCGGCTTCGTCAGCTCGATCAGCGCGCCGTTCTGCGGCGACTGCCATCGTGCCCGGGTGTCGGCCGATGGCCGTCTCTACACATGTCTGTTTGCAGGCGAGGGTGCCGATCTGCGGCCCTGGCTCGGCGGCGGCGACGCTGCGTTCGTCGAACGATTGACGGGCCTCTGGCAGGCGCGCGGAGACCGCTACAGCGAACTGCGCAGCGGGCTGCACAGCCCACGCAAGCGGGTCGAAATGTTTCTGGTCGGGGGTTGAGCGCATGCTGCATGCCACGCTTACCGAAGCAGGATGGCTGCGCGTGCCTTCGGGTTTGTCGCGCGCAATGCTGTGTGGATTGCCGGCGGAGGCCGCGCTCGATGTCGGCAATGCCGGTTCGCGCGATCTGTTGTCGCAGGTCTGGTGTTCCAACCTCGTCGCGCCGCTGCGCAGCGGTTTGCAGGCACTTGGATTGCTGCCTAACGATGCGGTTGCCGTGCAGTGCACGCTGTTTCGCAAGACCCCGGACTGCAACTGGAAAGTTCCATATCACCAGGATCTGTCGATTCCTGTTGCCGATCGCATCGAACACCCTGCGTTGTCGGGCTGGTCGGTGAAGGAGGACGGTCACTACGTTCAACCGCCTGTGGCCTTGCTCGACGGGCTGTTGGCGGTGCGCCTGCACCTCGATCCGTGTGGAGACGACAAAGGTGCTTTGCGGGTCGTGCCAGGCTCGCATCGTCTGGGGCGTCTGGAGCCGGAGCGGGTGGCGGCGATGGACAAGCGACATTGCCAGACCCTGTGTACAGCCGACGCTGGCGATCTGCTGCTGATGCGGCCGCTGTTGTTGCACGCATCATCGAAAGCCATGCGCCCCAATGGCCGACGGGTCCTGCATTTCCTGTTCGCACCGCCCGATCCGGGCTGCGGATTGCAGTGGAGAATCGCGGTTTGAAAAAGAAGCCACAATTGACCCATCTCGACATGGACGGCCGCCCGACGATGGTCGATGTCTCCGCGAAAGCGGTCACCGCGCGTGCTGCGACCGCCCAGTGTCGGGTCAAATTTCCGTCTGCAGTCGCCGCGCAATTGCGAAAAAACGGCCTGAAAAGCGCGAAGGGTGGGGTGGCCGAAACCGCCATCGTCGCCGGCACACTGGCAGTCAAGCGCACGCATGAACTGATCCCGTTCTGCCATCCATTGCCGATCGACGGCATCCGTTTTGCCATCGACTGGTTCGGCGAACGCGAGCTGGAAATCGTCTGTACCGTCAACACTACGCATCGAACGGGCGTGGAAATGGAAGCGCTGACCGGTGCGACCGTTGCCGCGCTGACCGTCTACGACATGTGCAAGGCGCTGTCGCACGCGATCGTGATTGGCCCGGCGAAGTTGCGCGGAAAACGCGGTGGGAAACGCGATTTCGGCGAGATCAAACTACCTGCAGACGGTCTCGGGAAGACACGGCCATGAAAGTGAATCTGCTGTATTTCGCCAGCCTGCGCGATGCGGCGGGCATGGGCAGTGAGACGATCGATCTCGATGTGTTCGACAAGCGCATCGGGTCGTTGGCTGATTTGTACGCCGTCTTGCAGCAGCGCTACGGTTTCGCCTTGCCGATCGAGAAACTGCGTGTGGCGGTCGACGGCGCATTCGCGCGCTGGGAAGACTTGCCTCGCGAAAATGCTGAGATTGCGTTCATACCCCCGGTTTCAGGCGGCTGAGATGGCACGTTTCCAAATGACCGCAGCCCCATTCGACATCGCTCCCCTGCGTGCGCGTCTACTGCACGCCGAAGCGGGCGCGTACGCGAGCTTCGAAGGCTGGGTCCGCAACCACAACGATGGTCGCGCCGCCCTGGGGCTGCGCTACGAAGCCTATGTCGCGTTGGCCGAAGCCGAGGGCGCGAAGATCGTCGCCGAAGCGCTGACGAAGTTCGAGATTGTCGATGCCGCCTGCTTCCATCGCGTCGGCGATCTGGATGTCGGCGATCTTGCCGTCTGGGTTGGCGTCAGCGCCGCCCATCGCGATGCCGCCTTCAGTGCCTGCCGCTGGATCATCGACGAAGTGAAATCGCGCGTACCGATCTGGAAGCATGAACGGTATGCGGAGGGAGACGCGGCGTGGCTGCATCCGGACAGAGCTTGAAGGCGGCGTCTCCTGAACTGCGTGCGACGAGATCCCGCCTCCCGCCATGGCTTGGCTTGTGTCCGGCGCTGAATTTTCCGATGCTCTGGCTGCGTATGTCCATCGACGGACATGCTGCTGACAAAATCATCCGTCACTATCTTCACCTCAAGCATCGCCTAACTCAGCATCGCTTAACCCAGCATCGCCTAACAAGGAGTCGAGGCATGAACACACGATCATTTGCACTCGTTGCCGTATTGTTTTTTGCGCCTATTCTGCATGCGGCCGCTGCCGTTCCCGGGCAGTTCATCGCCAAGATGTACAGCGAGGTTCTGGGCCGTGCGCCCGATCCGGGCGGCTGGCAAAGCGCAACCGGCTATTACCAATTGCACGGCTGCGACCAGAATCTGCTGAAGCTCTGGGGTTCCTCTGTCTTCTCTTCGGCGGAATATTCGAGTCTGGGCTACGACAACGCCGCTCATGTCCTGTTGATGTACCGCGCGATCCTGAATCGCGAACCAGATCCCAATGGCTACAGCTATTGGCTTTCGACGCTCCAGAACGGGACCATGACCGTTTCGTCGTTGGCCAATGCGTTCTTCGGTTCCGCCGAATTCAACCAGCTTGTCGCCGATATCTGCGACGGCGGAACCTATTCCTTCGACACCCTCGGCGCCAGCCCGGTGATCCGTATTCCGACGTCCGGCAATGGCGGTTACGACAATCTCACCGGTGCGCAATTGCAGGCGCTCCTGAATGCGGCGTCTCCCGGGTCCACGGTCTATCTGAAGCAGAAATCGGTCGTCTACCTCGACCAGCCATTGGATATCCGCAACGGCGTGACGCTGGCGACTTACGGTCTACCCGATCCCAAACACCATGGGCTCATGGCCCGGCTGGTGCGCGCGTCGAATTTCCCCGAATCGCTGGTGCGCATCAACGCGGGCGTCCCCAACAGTTCCGGTGGCTTGCGCAATCTCTGGATCGATGGACAGCGTAGAAAGTCCAGCCCGTATATCGTCCCCGCGATCAATGTCGAAATCTTTGGCGGCAATTCCGCGCTCGTGCACGAAAACTACATGACCAATTCGCTGGGTTGGACGCATGTCCACTCGTTCGGTACGTTGGACGGTACGCCCTGCGCCTCCAACACCATCACCGGCAACGTCATCACCGCATACTCCAGTGTGCATTACGGCAGCGGCTGGACCGACGGCCTCAGCCTCGGCTGCGAGAACAGCGACGTGCGCTACAACGAGATCATCGATCCCACCGATGTCGGCATCGTCATTTTCACGGCGTATCCGGCCGTGCAGCGCTCGGTCGCGCAGTTCAACACGGTCGTCAGCGCGGGCAATTCGGCCTACGGTGGCTATGCATTCGACCCGCTGGCCGCACGCTCGAACGGCAACCCGAATTTCAC
>JANLSB010000490.1:0-6396 GCA_031362125.1 Lysobacterales bacterium
GCGCGATTCGCCCGCCTACTGCCGCAGTTGACGCAGCAGGGGCGTCAACTGAAGCGCGCCGATCTCCGATACACGAACGGTTTTGCCATGCGTTGGAGCGACGCGGTTTTGCAGCCGCCGCCGGTGCTTTCCGAGCCGAAAGTCCAGGCGGTCAGCAGTGAAAGGCGCGGGGGCTTCGCATCCGCAGTCCACCGCTCATCGCTCACCGCAGTCGTATCCAATAGCAAGACCTCCAATTCGCCTCGGGAAACAATATGAATCGCAAGGGCGACAAATCGCTGATCGTCGGTCTCGACATCGGCACTTCGAAAATCATCGCGCTGGTCGGCGAGTATGCCGCCGGCAGCCCGATCGAAGTGATCGGAATCGGCACGCACGAATCGCGCGGGCTCAAGCGCGGCGTTGTCGTGGATATCGAATCGACCGTGCAGTCGATCCAGCGCGCGATCGAAGAAGCGGAGCTGATGGCCGGTTGCGAGATCCGCTCGGTCTACGCGTCGATTTCAGGCAATCATGTGCAATGCCGAAATTCGCCGGGGATCGTGCCGATCCGCGATGGTGAGGTCAGCTATGCCGATCTCGACCGCGTCCTCGAAGCGGCGAAGGCCGTGGCCATTCCCGCCGACCAGAAGATCCTCCACGCGATTCCACGCGACTACGTGCTGGACGATTCGCAGGAAGGCATCCGCAACCCGGTCGGAATGACCGGCGTGCGCCTCGAAGTTCACGCCCATCTCGTGGTCTGCGCGCAGTCGGCGGCGGCCAACATCAGCAAGTGCGTACAGCGCTGCGGCCTGCAGGTGGACGATCTGATCTTCTCCGCGCTGGCATCGAGCACTGCCGTGCTGACCAGCGACGAACGCGAACTCGGCGTGGTGCTGGTCGACATCGGTGCCGGCACCACCGACATCGCGGTGTTCGTGCACGGCGCGATCTGTCACACCGCTTCGCTGCCGATCGCCGGTGACCACGTCACCAACGATATCGCGCACATGCTGCGCACGCCGACACCGGAAGCCGAGCAGATCAAGGTCCGCTATGCGTGCGCTCTGGCGCAGCTGGCGACGGCTGAGGAAAGCATCCAGGTGCCGAGCGTCGGCGACCGTCCGCCCCGTCGGCTGCCGCGGCATGCGCTGGCGCAGGCGGTGCAGGGTCGTTACGAGGAGATCTTCGAGATGGTGCAGGCCGAACTGCGCCGTTCCGGATTCGAGGAGATGGTGCGAGCCGGAATGGTGTTGACCGGTGGCGCCTCGAAGATGGAAGGCGTGATCGAGCTTGCGGAAGAGATGCTGCAGATGCCGGTGCGCGTGGGCATTCCGCAGCACGTCAGTGGCCTTGGCGAAGTGGTGGGCAATCCAGTGCACGCCACTGGCGTCGGCCTGCTGCTGATGGGCAGCCAGATCGAACATCCGCGCCGTCCGGTGATTCCGGCCGGCCGTGCGATGGGTGCGTTCAACAAACTCAGGAACTGGTTCAAAGGCGAGTTTTAGCGAGATGAAACATCCAGGCGCGACTGGAATCCAGGCGACAGACATCGAACGGTTTTACGGCAACAACCGATCAGACAACAACAGCAACATATATAACTAGACGAGGACACGGACATGGCATATTTCGAACTGGTAGAAAAGATGGCGCCAAACGCGGTCATCAAGGTCGTCGGCGTGGGCGGCGGCGGCGGCAATGCGGTTGCGCACATGGTCAACGGCTGCATCGAAGGCGTTGAGTTCATCACCGCCAACACCGATTCGCAGGCGATCAAGAACTGCGGCGCCAAGCTGCAGTTGCAGCTCGGCAGCAACGTCACCAAGGGCCTCGGCGCGGGCGCGAATCCCGAAGTCGGTCGTCAGGCCGCGCTTGAAGACCGCGAGCGCATCATGGACGCGCTGCAGGGGGCCGACATGGTGTTCATCACCGCCGGTATGGGCGGCGGCACCGGCACCGGCGCTGCGCCGGTCGTCGCACAGTTGGCGAAAGAGATGGGCATCCTTACCGTTGCGGTCGTCACCAAACCGTTCCCGTTCGAAGGCCGTCGCCGCATGCAGGTCGCGCTGAAAGGCATCGAGGAGCTGTCGCAGCACTGCGACTCGCTGATCACCATTCCGAACGAGAAGCTGATCACCGTGCTCGGCCGCAACGCCACCATGATTCAGGCGTTCCGTGCCGCCAACGACGTGCTGCAGGGCGCGGTGCAGGGTATCGCCGATCTGATCGTGCGTCCGGGCCTGATCAACGTCGACTTCGCCGACGTACGCACCGTGATGAGCGAAATGGGTCTGGCGATGATGGGCACCGGTACCGCGCGCGGCGACGATCGTGCCCAGGCCGCTGCCGAGTCGGCGATCAACAATCCGCTGCTCGACGATGTGAACCTCGCCGGCGCCAACGGCATTCTCGTCAACATTACCGCAGGTCCGGATTTCACGATGGCCGAGTTCGACGAAGTCGGTCGCATCATCGAGAACTTTGCATCGGAAGATGCGACGGTCGTCATCGGTACCGTGCTCGATCCGGATATGCAGGACGAAGTGAAGGTGACGGTGGTCGCCACCGGCCTCAACCGCGCGGTGTCGCGTCAGGCCGTGCGCGGCAACGATCGCGAAGAAAGCTTCGGAACCGTCCGCCGCCCGCAGGTGCAATTGGTCAACACCCAGGCCCGTCGCGATGGCACCACCGGAATGATGGTCGACGAATCCGACAGCTTCTCGCCGGGCGCCGGCATCGCTGCCAACTTGCGTGGCCGCGGTCACGTCGAGACATCGACCACGGCAGCCGCGGATTTCGGAAGCGACAGCAGTTATCTGGATATTCCCGCGTTTCTGCGCCGCCAAGCGGACTGATCCAGGCCATTGCGCCCACACCGGTTGTCCGGCGTGGGTGAGCGGGACCCGGGCGCGCGATCGTCCTCCGCGCGTCTGCTGCTGCGTGTTTTCCCGCCGGGTCGCCATGGCCCGGCGGGCTTTTGATTGTCGCTTCCCACCAGAACAATGTTGCACTGCGAGAACAGTGCGTCGCTTCCGTTCAGGTTCAGCATTCCACGTGCTAATCTCGCCGCTCGCACAGTCCGTAGCCTTTGGATTTCGTGCATTTTCCGGCGCTCCCCAATCCGACCATGGCCCAGCAACGCACCCTGCAGAACATGATCCGCGCCACCGGCGTGGGGCTGCACAGTGGCGAAAAGGTCTATCTGACTTTGCGCCCGGCTCCGGTCGATACGGGCATCGTGTTCCGTCGCGTGGATCTGAATCCGGTCGCTGAAATTCCGGCACGCGCCGACTACGTCACCGAGACCATGCTCTGCACCGGTCTGTCGCACGATGGCGGCAAGGCGATGACGGTCGAACATCTGATGTCTGCGCTCGCCGGACTTGGTGTCGATAATCTCTATGTCGAACTCTCCGCGCCCGAAGTGCCGATCATGGATGGCTCGTCTGGCCCATTCGTGTTCCTGCTGCAGTCCGCAGGTATCGTCGAGCAGAACGCGCCGAAACGTTTCATCCGCATCCTCAAGACCGTGGAAGTGCGCGAAGGCGACAAGGTCGCCCGCTTCGAGCCATATAGCGGTTTCCGTCTCGGTTTCACGGTGGAATTCGACCACCCGGCGATTCCGACTTCGCGTTCGCGTGCAGTCGTCGAATTCTCGACCGAGAACTACATCAAAGAAGTCAGCCGCGCCCGTACGTTCGGATTCATGCACGATCTCGAATTCATGCGCGAGCGCAATCTGGGTCTTGGCGGTTCAATGGACAATGCCATCGTCCTCGATGAATTCCGGGTGTTGAACGATGACGGGCTGCGTTACGCCGATGAATTCGTCCGCCACAAGATTCTTGACGCGGTGGGCGATCTTTATCTGGCGGGACATCCGATCCTCGGCGCCTACGAGGGTTTCAAGTCGGGCCATGCGCTGAACAACAAGTTGGTCCGCGCTCTGCTTGCCGAGCGGTCGGCTTGGGAAGAAGTGAGCTTCAAGCGCGACGAACCGGTCCCGGTCGTCTTTGGCACACTCCAACTGGCCTGAGTCGGCTTTCGCCACTGTTGTGGTTCTGAACGGGCTCACCCTGAACGGAACAGGCGAATTGCCCGATCCGTGAACTTCGGCCGCTCAATTTACGAAAAATTAACGAAAAAGCCTCGGCTTCTTAACCCGACATCCGGCGACCGCCGGTAGGATGGCCCCTCGTGCCCGCCCGGTCACCCCAAACGGGGTCTGGCAGGAAGGGCGGACATCAGGGAGTGTCCTTCCCCGACGGTACATCGTCGCGGGAAGCGAACGCAGTCGCGAAGGCTTCGCGTGCGGCTGCGGACAGGGGAGACGCTGAAACGGCAGTCGAAGTTCCGATGTCCTGTGGCCGCATCGCTTGCGGCCCGCTCGCGATCTTCACGACCAGATCGGTCGCTTCCAGCCCGAAGGAACGGGCCGTGTCGAGGATGTCGGTCGCCGCAAGCCGCATTCGGGCATGCCACACCGGCGCATCCACCAAGTAGACGAGTCTTCCGCGATCGATGTTCGCCAGGCGCACGTGCGCTGCGAGCCCAGGAGGAAGACATGGACGAAGTTGCAGATCCAAGGCTTCCAGCCAGAGTGCCCGGCGAAGAAATTGATGGCCGGCATCATTGGCCTCGCCGCCGAGCAAGGCGTCGATGGCGACCTTTGGCCCCTTGGGCCGGTCGGTCGGGGGCGGATTGGATCGAGAACGAGACATTCAACCGATGACTTTACACAGCTTTATCGAGAATGCGCACCGCCAGATGGCGACTGTCGCACGAGCCGTTCAATCCACTTCCGCGCACGTTGCCGCCAAGCTCCGCCCACGCATCCTGTGGTCCGCCCAGATCGGCTGCATGGCGATGCGCGACAAACCTGCTTATTGCGCGGTCGCGCTGCTGACGGTGGGCGCGCTGTTCGGCACCACTGGACAGGGTTTGCTCCGCAGTGCCGAGTTCGATCGCCTCAAGAACGATGTCGAAACCCAGCGCGGCAGTCTTGAAACGACCCGCCGCGAAGCACAGCGGGAAGTCAATGCGCTCGCAGCGAGGCTGAGTGAACTGCAGGCCGAAGCCAATCGTCTCAATGCGCTCGGCGAGCGTTTGACCCGCGTCGCCCAGCTCGGCGACGGCGAATTCGATTTCGACAAGCCGGTGGGTGTCGGCGGTGTCGGTCCTGTTCGCGATATGCCGGTGCGCGGCCTGCATCAAGATATGGCCGATCTGGGCGCCCAGCTCAAGCATTCAGGCAGCCAGCTTTCAGTGCTTGAAGCGCTGCTGTTCAATCGCGAACTGGACAAGAACGCGATGCCTACCCGTTATCCGATCGCCAACAGCTATGTGACTTCAGGTTTCGGCTATCGTGCCGATCCGTTTGGCGGCGGCAGCCAGATGCACAAGGGCATCGATTTCGAAGCGAACACCGGTGACCCCGTGATGGCGGTCGGTGACGGCGTCGTGACTTATTCCGGTGTGCGTTCGGGCTACGGCAATGTGATCGAGGTCGATCACGGCAACGGCTATGTCACCCGGTACGCGCACAATTCGCGCCTGATAGGGCAGGTCGGAGATCTCGTCCGGGGCGGTCAGGAGATCGCCAAGGCGGGGTCCACCGGGCGTTCCACCGGTGCCCACGTGCACTTGGAAGTCTGGGAAAACGGGGTCGTGGTCAATCCGAACCAATTCCTGGGTCAGGCCGCGATCAGGCCGGCCGGCAAGGGCTGAGCATTCGCGCCCGGGGCTTGATACCCCGGGCCGCCGGCTCCAAGTACAATCGAGTGTTGCGGAGGGGCGCGCTGCGCCCCTTTTTATTGCGGACGGCCGTCGCACGGCGGCCGCTGCCCATTCCTCTTTCGATCATTTCCAGCCCATGCTCAATCGCCTGTTGACCAGTATCTTCGGTAGCCGTAACGATCGTCACGTCAAGCAACTCGGCGGCATCGTCAAGAAGATCAATGCCTTTGAACCGCAGATGAAGTCGCTTTCCGACGCCGAACTGCAGGCGAAGACCCCCGAACTCAAGGCGCGCGTCTCCGGTGGCGAATCGCTCGACAAGGTGCTTCCCGAAGCCTTTGCCGTCTGCCGCGAAGCCTCGAATCGTGTGCTTGGCATGCGCCACTACGACGTGCAGTTGATCGGCGGCATGGTGCTGCATCTGGGCAAGATCGCCGAAATGCGTACCGGCGAAGGCAAGACACTGGTCGCGACGCTGCCGGTGTATCTCAACGCACTCGAAGGCAAAGGCGTGCACGTCGTTACCGTCAACGACTATCTCGCCAGACGCGACGCGGCGTGGATGGGCAAGCTGTACAGCTGGCTGGGTCTGTCAGTTGGCGTGGTCTACCCGGGGATGAACCACGGCGACAAGGCCGCTGCTTATGGTTCCGATATCACTTACGGCACCAACAA
>JANLSB010000533.1:0-2424 GCA_031362125.1 Lysobacterales bacterium
TCGACGCCGGTCGAATCGATCTCGGCGAATCCAAAGCAAGTGCTTGATGTGCCGGAGATGCTTCCGAAACTGGCGGCCGCGCTCGGCACGGATGTCGATACGCTGACCCGCAAGCTGACTCAGCGTGCGGGCAAGGAATTCGTCTATCTCAAGCGCCGGATCAACCCGGCCGAAGCCCGCCGCGTTCTTGCGCTGGACATTCCCGGCGTCTCCTCGCAGCGCGAATATCGCCGCTTTTATCCGCAGGGCGAAGCGATCGCGCATGTCCTCGGCTTCACCGATATCGATGACCGAGGTCAGGAAGGGCTGGAACTCGCGTTCGAGAACGCATTGCGTGGCACCGCCGGCAGGAAGCGCGTGATCCGCGACCGCCGCGGTCGTATCGTCGAGGAAGTCGATCTGCTCCGCCCGGCCGAGCCAGGCAAGAACATCACGCTGACGATCGATCGCCGGATCCAGTTTCTCGCCTATCGCGAACTCAAGCGCGCCATGCTCGACACCGGCGCCACCAGCGGTTCTGTGGTGGTATTGGATGTCGCGACCGGCGAAGTGCTGGCGATGGCGAATCTGCCGTCGTTCAATCCGAACGTCGTCAGCCTGGGTAGTCGCGATGCGCACCGCAATCGTGCGGTGACCGACGTGATCGAGCCTGGCTCGACGATGAAGCCGCTTACGGTGGCCGCAGCGCTGGAAGCGGGCAAGATCACGCCCACGACGATCTTCAACACCAATCCCGGCTGGATTCCGAACGGCAAGTACCGCACGACCGACACCCACAACTACGGTGTGCTCGACACGACCGGGGTGATCCGCAAGAGTTCGAACGTGGGCGCGGCGAAGATCGTGCATATGCTGCCGGGCAAGGGTTTTTACGATTTTCTGGTGCGCATGGGCTATGGCCGCAGCACCGGCAGCGGATTCCCGGGCGAGAGCCCCGGCAGGCTGCCGAAACCCGAGCGCTGGAGCGGCACCACCAAGCAGACCTTGGCCTACGGCTACGGACTGAGCGCGACACCGCTGCAGATCGCGCACGCATACGCCACGCTGGGCAACGGCGGCCGGGCGACCGTGCCGACCTTCATCAAGGGCGAAGCGGGCGAAGCCACGCAGGTGCTTGATGTGCGCGTGGCGCACGACGTGCTGCGGATGATGCAGACCGTGACCGAGCCTGGCGGCACCGCGACACAGGCCGCGATCCTCGGCTATCACGTTGCCGGCAAGACCGGCACCGCACGTATCAACGCGAACGGTATCTACTCGCGTCGTTACAACGCTTTCTTCGCAGGACTGGTGCCGGTCGACAACCCGCGCTTCGCGATGGCCGTCGTGCTGACCGATCCGGATCCCAGCATCGGCTATACCGGCGGTCTGGTTTCCGCGCCGGTGTTCAAGAACGTGATGGAAGGCGCGCTGCGTCTGATGGATGTGCCGCCGGACGATATCGAGACCTGGTTGGTGGCGCAGGCGGCGGCCGATGCCAAGCGAACCGGTCAGGCCGACGTCGTGCCGGCCACCGCGCCTTCGCTGCAAACGCAGCCCATGCCTGTTGCGCTGATCGAAGCGATCGACGCGGTGCCCGCTGCGGGAGGTGCACGATGAATCGTCGCATGCGCCTTGCGGAACTCTTGCCAGAGCTCTCGGGCATTCCAGTGGATCTCGAAATCACCGGTCTTGTGCAGGACAGTCGGGCGATCGAATCCGGCAACGCATTTGTGGCGATTGCGGGGTTTGGCGCGCATGGCCTGGAGTTCGCTGCGCAGGCGAAGCAGGCGGGCGCTGCGGCGACCCTATTCGAGCCGCCGATGCCGGTTGAATTCGATATCGCCGCCGACGTCGACGTGCCGTTGATCGCAGTGCCCGACCTGCGCGCACGTCTCGGCGCGATGGCGGACACCTTCCACGCTGCACCATCGCGGACGATGACCACCGTCGGCGTCACCGGCACCAACGGCAAGACCTCCACCGTGCAGCTGTTGGCGCAGGCGTGGACGCTGCAGGGCCACCGCGCTGGCAGTATCGGCACGCTGGGTGCGGGTCTGCACGGCGATGTCGTTCCGACCGGTTTCACCACACCGCTGGTGCTGCAGTTGCACGCGTTGCTCGCGCAATTGCGCGATGCCGGCGCCGAAGCGGTCGCGATGGAAGTCAGTTCTCACGCGCTAGATCAGGGTCGGGTCGACGGCGTGCATTTCAAGGTCGGGATGTTCACTAATCTGACCCGAGACCATCTCGATTATCACGGCACCATGGATGCGTACGCTGCTGCCAAGGCGAAACTGTTCGCATGGCCAGGTCTTGAATCCGCAGTGTTGAATCTCGACGATGCCTTCGGCCGCGAGTTGCACGCCACTATCCGCGCGCCGGTCCATGCGCCGGTCGATGTGATTGGCGTCAGCTCACGCGGTGCCGCGGATGCGCGCCTGC
>JANLSB010000540.1:0-3277 GCA_031362125.1 Lysobacterales bacterium
CTCGATGCGGGGCAGATCATCGCCAACGTCAACGATGCTTTCACCGGGGTCGCTCCGGACATCGGCGCGCATGAGGCCGGTACGGATCCGATTCTCTATGGGCCGAGGAGGATCATGCGCACTGCGCCGCCGCTGCCACCGCTGCTGCGACCAGCCGCGACCAGCGGCTCGAAACCTGTCGGCCCCGCGTATCGCAAGCGTTACCGGAACCGCTGATCCGGGACTCGGATCAGCGGCGACAGGCGATCGCGTCGGGACTCACTCTTCCTCGAACCGCTTCAAGGCATCCAGCTCCGCCTGCGCCTTGCGCAGGCTGCCGCCGGCGGCACCGTCTTCCAGCCGTTTCGCCAAGGCTTCGCGCCTCGGTTGCCGCGACCAGCGATGGAACCACCAGGTGCCGAACAACCCCAATACGCCTGCGAACACACTGATGTTGAGCCAGTTCAGCAGCGGTCCGTTCGACTGGGCAATGGCGTAAACGTCGATGCCGGTGACGGACATCGCCAGCACCATGATGAAGGGCACCCACAGCAGCCACCAGGGCAGCCCAACGCACATGCCGCCGATGATGTAAGCCTTGCGCAAACGCAGCAGCCGCTGCTGGAGCCTGAGCACGGGCGCGGCGTGGTCGATGCCGGCGATCATGCCGCAGACGATGCCGCCAGCGATGACGGTGGCGACGCCATAGACATGCATGACGATGCCTGCGATCAGCAGATGCGGGACGTCGCGATGCGACGGCCAGACATCGATGCCGAGCAGGATCATGCTGACGCCGAACAGGATCGAGACGATCTGCCCCCAGAACAGCGGACGCAGGCTGGATTTCATTTTGTCGATGCGCTTTTCGCGGAACACTTGCAGCTGCATCGCGTTCTGTTGCTGCAGGCGCTTGTCGAGCGTCTGCCAGGCCTGTTTGAGTTCGTCGAGTTCCATCGTGGTATCCATCGTCTTGTGGTCTCTTGCGTTCAGTCGGATGCGGGGTCCGCCAGTTGCTGGCGGATGCGTTGTTTGAGCCGGTTGAGTTTGGTCGCAACATTGCTTTCGCTGATGCCGATGATCTCGGCGATCTCGCGCTGGCTGCGGTCTTCCAGCCAGAGCATCAGCAGCGCGCGATCCATCGGCGATTGGCGGTCGATCACCGCGTACAGCGCGCGCACTTGCTGGTCGGCCTCGTGCTGCGCGCTGCCGTCGTCGATCGCGAAGCCGGGGTGGGTGTCCTGATGTTCGTCTAGTGGTACGACGGGTGCGCGACCGCCGATGCTGCGCACATGCGAGATCGCGACGTTCAGCGCGATCCGGTACATCCAGGTCGAGAACGACCGCGCAGGGTCGTAGCCGGGGAAGGCGCGCCACAGCTGGGCGGCGATCTCCTGGACCAGATCCTGGCGGTCGTCCAGGTGGCGGCAATAGGTGGTCGCCACCTTGAACACGATGCCGCGATGCTGTTCCAGCAGGGCGGCGAAGCGGGTTTGCGGCGAATCCATGGCGTCGGCGGTCGCTGTCACTGAGCTGAAATCCACGGGCAGAAGTCTCGGGAGGATGCTCACATGATTCGCGGCAGCGCGGGAAAGATCACAGGACTGACATAAAATGCGCGGATGACACTTTCCCCGCTTTGCCGCCGAGGCCGCCGCGATGACCGCTGACCGCCGCGACCCCGCGCTCGAAACCCTGTTCCTCCCGTTCGAGACCGGTCTGCTGACGTGGCCCGAAGACGGCGATGCGCTTTTTCTTCGCGCGCGCGACGGCTGGCCACTGCGCCAGCAGCCGAGGCCGGGGCTGGTCTGCGAACAGAGCTTCAAGCCCGATGCCGATGCGCTGCAGCGCTCGGGTTGGGCGGTTGTCGATCCGGAACATGCGGATTCGGATGTACGTTACCCGCTGGTGCTGGTGCTGCCACCGCGGCAGCGCGACGAGGCCCGCGCGCTGTTCGCGCAGGCGCTGCAGCGCTGTGCGCCGGGCGGCATCGTCCTGGCGAGCATCGCCAACGACGAAGGCGCCAAATCCGGCGAAGGCGATTTCAAGCGCCTGTGCGGGCTCGACTGCAATCTGACCAAGCACCACTGCCGCGTGTTCTGGGTGCGACGCGACGATGCGAGGATCGATGCGGCGTTGCTGGCTGAATGGTCGACACTGGATTCGGTGCGCCCGATCCTTGGCGGACGTTTCGTCAGCCGGCCCGGCGTGTTCGCCTGGGACCGCATCGATCCGGCATCGCAATTGTTGGCCGAGCACCTGTCGGAGGATCTGCGCGGTCGTGCCGCCGATCTCGGTGCCGGCTATGGTTATTTGTCCGATGCACTGTTGAAGCGTTGCCCGGGCATCGCGTCGTTGGATCTGTACGAAGCCGAAGCGCGCGCGCTCGATCTGGCGAAGCGCAATCTCGCCGATGCCGCCTCACGTTTGCCGCTGCGTTATTTCTGGCAGGACGTGACATCGGGTCTGTCCGAAACCTACGACGTGATCGTCACCAATCCGCCGTTCCATGCGCAGCAGAGCGCGGCGCGCCCCGACATCGGCCGCGCGTTCATCGCAGCTGCGGCTGCGGCCCTCGTGCCGGGTGGGCGCCTGTGGCTCGTCGCGAACCGCAATCTGCCTTACGAACTCGAGCTCGACGTCAATTTCGGCAGCGTGCGCATCGTTGCCCAGCAGCAGGGGTTCAAGATCATCGAAGCGATCAAGGGCGCCTCAGTGACCCCGCAGCCCGCAACGCCGGCGCCCGCGCGCAGAAAGCGCGTGCCCAGCCGCGCCGCCGAAGCGCGCGTATGGCGCGGCGACGCATGAAACTGCTGAAGCTGATCGCCAACCTGGGCTACGGCAGCCGCAAGCAGGTCACGGCGCTGTTCCGCGAGGGCCGCATCACCGGTGCCGACGGTGAAGTGCTGTACACCGACGACGAGCTCGGTGTGCATGCGACGCACGAAACGATCCGCGTCGACGGTGAACCGCTCGACCCGCCGCAGGGGCTGCTATTGATGCTGCACAAGCCGCCGGGCTATGTGTGTTCGATCAAGGACAAGGGGCGCCTGATCTACGATTTGTTGCCGCCGCGTTACCGTTTGCGCGATCCGGTCCTGTCCACCGTCGGTCGGCTCGATCGCGAGACGAGCGGCTTGCTGCTGATGACCGACGACGGCATGTTGCTGCACCGGATCATTTCGCCGAAGTCCGAGTTGCCGAAAGTCTACGAAGCCACGCTCGCGCATCCGCTGCGCGGCGACGAAGCCGCGATCTTCGCCAGCGGTACATTGATGCTGGAATCCGAGCAGAAGCC
>JANLSB010000552.1:0-3314 GCA_031362125.1 Lysobacterales bacterium
CTTCGAATTGCACGTTGGCCGGGATCTGACGATGTTTGTTCGCCAGCTGTGCGAGCAGAATGCCTGCGATGCCAGCTGCGGTTTCCAGGTGCCCGATATTGGTCTTTGCTGAGCTCAGGCCACAGTGCGGCTGGGTCGATGGCTTGCGATCGTGTTTTTTGTAGAGCTCACTGAACGCCTTGGTCAGCCCCTGGATCTCGATCGGATCGCCGATACCGGTGCCGGTACCATGGCACTCGATGTATCCGACGTTGCCGGGATCAATCTGCGCCTTCTCGTACGCGTCGATCAGCAGCTCCGCCTGCGCTGCCGAGTTCGGAGCAGTCAACGTCGTCACACGGCCGCCATGATTTTCGGACGTCGCACGGATGACAGCGTAGATGTGATCTCCATCCGCTTCCGCCTTCGACAACGGCTTGAGCAGAATCGCGCCAGAGCCTTCGCCACGCACGTAGCCGTCCGCGCGTTTGTCGAAGGTCTTGCATTTGCCGTCGTTGCTCAACATACCCGCCATGCCGAACGAGATATAGGCAGCCGGGCTCAACATGACCTGCACGCCACCGACAATGGCCATGTCGCTGCTGCCGCTGTGGATCGATTCGATCGCCCGATGCAACGCGACCAGAGAACTGGAGCAAGCGGTATCGATCGGCGCGCTCGGACCACGCAGATTGAGCAGGAATGAAACACGGTTGGCGAGCACCGAATGCGAATTTCCGGACGCCGAATAGCCGTCCAGATCGATATTCATGCGGTTCATCACGTCGACATAGTCGTTGGTCGCGACGCCGACGAACAGGCCTGTGCGCGTGCCTGACAGGTCCGAAACGCGATGGCCGGAGTCCTCGATCGCCTTCCAGACGGTTTCCAGAAAGATCCGTTGCTGCGGATCCATCATCTGCGCTTCGCGCTTCGAGATGCCGAAGAAGAGCGCGTCGAATTTGTCGACCTCCTTCATGAAGCCGCCCCACTTGGAGTTCGACTTGTTCGCCTCTTTGAACGGGTCGCCGTAGAATTCTTCCCAATCCCAACGATCCTTCGGGATCACAGTGATGAGATCCCTGCCGTTCTTGAGGTTGTCCCAGAATTCGTCGAGATCGTCCGACTGCGGCATCACGCCGCTCATCCCGACGATTGCGATCGGCATATCCGCGAAACGATTCGCAGGACCGACTCGATGATTCGCCCGCTCGACGGGCATATCGAACGCCCGCGGATCCCATCCCTTGTTGATCAGCATCGGCGGTCCGTTATCGAACGTCCCGAGCCCCGCTGGCGCAGGCGCGGTAGCGGCCGATGCGCCCGACGCGGATGTCGCGTGGACACGCGCGACATCATCGGCGCGCTCCGATGCAAGATACTTCGCCACTTCCTGGATCGAAGGGTAATCGAAGAACAGCACCGGAGTAACGTCGACTCCGTACGTGCTGTTGATTTCGTTCGCGTAGGTGGTGAGACCGATCGAGTCGAATCCGAGGTCCAGCAATACGCTGTCTGGCGAAATATCGGCAGCGTCGAGTTTCAGGAAATCCATCGCGATGCGCGTGAGTTCAGCCTGCACGAGCGCTGCGGCATCCTGCTGTGTTGTCGATCCGGACGATAGGCTCGACGCCGCCGGGCTGATCGACACAGGGGGGGCCGGCTTTTTGCGAAGCCCCCAGGCAATTTCGATTTTGTCCTGTATTCCTTCGATCACCGCAAGCTGCGTCGCGTCGGATGCCAAGCCTTCGACGAAGGCCTCGATGCCGGTATCGGTTGCGAGCAGCTTCAAACCAAGCGTTTTGGTGAAGAACTGCTCGGTCTGCTCGTCGACCCGCATGCCGCCATCGGCCCACAGCGACCAATTCAGACTCAGCGTCTTGCCGCAACGCGTTCCTGCACTACGCCGCTGTTCGCGCTGGTGGGCGAAAGAATCCATGAAGTGATTGGCGTAAGCGTAGTCGCTCTGGCCGGCATTGCCACCGACGGAAGCCATCGATGAGAACAACACGAAGAAGTCGAGCGGCTCATCAACGGTGAACTCATCGAGATACAGCGTACCGAAGACCTTCGGCGCGAGAACTGCTTCGAAATCCGTGCGACTCTTGTTGCGCAAGTAGGAATCGCGCAGCACACCAGCGCTGTGGATGACGCCGTTGATTTCGCCGTACAGGCGTTTTCCTTCCTCGATGAGACGCTGCACATCCGTTCGACTCGAAACATCCGCTTCGACGTAGGCAACTTCAGCGCCGGCATCACGCATTTCTGCGAGCTGCGCTTCGCGCTCTGCCGTCAGTCTCGATCGGCCCGTCAACAGCAAACGCGCCTTGTAGGTGCTCGCCAGATATCTGGCGAAAATCAGACCAAGGCCGCCGGCGCCGCCAGTAATGAGATACACCCCACCCTCGCGTGGCGCGTAGCTCGAACCAGGCGTCCCGTCCTGATGCTTCAGGTCGAACGATTTGAGCCTGCGCACCTGACGCTCGCCTTCGAGATAGCGAACGGCGACCGCGTCGCTCACAAGATCACGGAATTCCGCGCGTATCGCCGCAAGTACCGGTTCGAGCTGCCAAGTGTCTTGCCGCACTTCGAGCGCTTTGCATCGAATCTTCGGAAATTCAAGGTGCAGTGAACGAAAGAATCCGCTGATCGCTTCGTTGTAAAGCGAATTGTCGTCTCCATTCCTGGCGTAGACGAAGACCAACTGCAGTTTCGAGTCAAGTTTGAGCTTGACGAGCGACTGACACAGATTGAGAACTGCATAAACGCTGTTCGAGAGCGCGTTTTGAAGAGTCTCGTCATCCTGTACCGGCGTCGCTTGACGCATGGACCAGGCGAAACATACTTCCCGGAATGCATGTTTTCTTGCAGACAGCGACTCGATCAATTGCGCGAACTGATCCGCGCTTCCCGGATCGATCTCGTACGTTTCCGGATCGATTTCACTGTATTTCGCGGCTGGCCGGACCAGCACGACCCGGCGCCCAGTCGATGTCGTACCGGACGATTGACGATAGAGATCGCGCAGCGCGCCATCGGTATCGAACAGCAGGAGCGCGTCGGTTTCCTCGACCTGCACGGCGCTCTCGGTGTCGGACAAAAGCGCCGGCTCCCACTGCGGCGCGTAGTAAAGCTTCGCGAAGCCGGCTGCGTCCTTGCCGCCCGCCGGCGCCTTGTTCACTTCGGTGATCGGGACACCGGTCGCTTCCTTTATTCGGTCAAGGATTATGCCGTGCACGTCAACGATCGTCACGTTATTTATGGAAACGCGCGAATTATACACACGCTCGGCGATCAAAAAGGTGACGTAGGTCCAACAAAACGGCGTCAGCGGG
>JANLSB010000565.1:0-3319 GCA_031362125.1 Lysobacterales bacterium
GTCCGGCGTGCCGGTGCGGCCAACGGTGGCGGAAGGACTACGATCGTAAGGAACGAAAGACATCGAGGCTCCATGCTGATGGACGTATTATGCGTCTTCGTCCCGCATAGGGAAGCGCCGCCGGTGCTGCCGGCTGCGCCGCCGGGTGACAGGGCTCAGGTCGACAGCAGCCGCGAAACGCCGCGATAGAGCTTGCGCCAGAGCCACCACACGATGAGCGCGATACTCAGGCCTGTGCCGACCACCACTGTCAGCGCGATCCACGGATGCGACCACACCAGGGTCAGCCCGCCGATCACTGCGGCGTCCTCGGCCACCGAGGCGGTCCAGTTGCTGATCGGCTCCGGAGACGTGTTCAACAGCGCGCGAGTCCCGGCTTTGAGCACGTGGCTGGTCAAGGCGGCGCCAGCACCGGCAGCCATCATCCCGGCGCCAAGCTCGCCGTCCGGCGAGATCGCAGCAGCGGCGAGAAAGGCGCCGGCCGGCACGCGCAGGAGGGTCTGCAGCAGGTCCCAGCCCGAATCCACACCCGGAATCTTGTCGGCGAAGAACTCAGCCAGGGCCAGTGCGCCGGAGACGCCCAGCACCCAGGGTGACGTGGTGGCTTCAAGGGCGGGGGGCAGGTCCAACCAGCCGAAATAGCCGGCGATGCCCACGCCGAACACGGTGAGATAGGCGCGCACCCCAGCCAGCCAAGCCAGCAGGATGCCGATGGCGAACACATGGGCTTCTGACATGACCACTTTCCCCCAACGAATGCGCCGGCGGTATCAAAGCCGGAACGTAGGCCACGGCCGGGCGGGCCGCACGCCGGCACAGTATCAGACGACCGGCTTGACGAAGCCTTAAGCTCATCGCGTTAGGATGTCGGCAATGAACGATACGCCCGACCACACCCTGCCAAAACGCCGACGCAGCGCACCCCGCAAGGCCACGAAAGCGCCGGGGGGGGTCAACGAGCCGGCGGTCCAGGCCATTTTGGATCAGGCGCTGCACCCCGAAACGATGCCGGGCGACAAGGCTGCTCAAGCGCATGTCCTGGCGCTTGGGCCAGCGTCGCAGGAGCCGGAAGCGAAGCGTCGTGCACCGCGCAAGCGCGAAAGGAAGTCGCTTCCGTCGCCGGTGATCGAGGCTGCAGATGTGTCGCCGCCGCCGGTTTCCGATCCGCAATGGCCTGTCGAAACGATCGTCGAGACGGCTGCGGTGGTCGAGGCGGAGTCCGGGGAGGCTCCCGAAGCCGGATCGGCAGAGACGCTGCCGCCAGCCGATCACGACGATGGCGCCTTCGCCGATCTGCCGCCTGCAGAGCGTGCGCCGCCCGATGACGGCCGCTCGCAGCTGGCGGACGACATGCCGGAACCCGCGCATCACCACTGGGTCTATCTCGCGCTGGCGGTGTTCCTGCTTGCACTGGGGTTCGGCCTCTGGGGCGCGTGGGCGACCTGGTTCGCCGGCGACAACCCCTCGAACCAGAGCGCGATTGCGCTGCGCGCGCGCAGCGACAAGCTCAGTCAGGAAGTCTCGACGTTGCGCCGCTCCGATCAGATCAGCCGCGAGGCCAACCGCGATCTGGAACGCACTCTGGCCGAGCGCGACGAGGAAATCGCCGGCCTGCGCGCCGATATCGCCTTCTACGAACGCTTCGTCGGCGCCACCGGCCAGCGTCGCGGCCTGAGCGTCCACGATCTCGAAATGAAGCTGCAGGGCGGCGACGCGTGGCACTTCGTCGCGACGCTCACCCAGAACCTCAACCGCGGTGCGGTCAACACCGGCCAGGTCACGCTGTCGGTCGAAGGCACCCGCAACGATCGCCTCGAAAAGCTGATGTGGTCGGGCCTGCGCAAGCAGAACAACGCCCCCGGCGCGGGCTATTCCTTCAAGTATTTCCAGCAGGTCGAAGGTGAGGTGATGCTGCCGAAAGACTTCAAGCCCCTGCGCGTGACCGTGCGTCTGGTGCCGGCCGGCGGCAGCGCGGTGGAGCAATCCTTCCCATGGCCCGATGCCGTGCGCAGCGGAGGCTGAACCGTCGCGCTGTGCCGCAGATGCACCCGTTTGCGCATTGTTCTTGAACCGCAGGCCCCGTCGCCCCATTCTGTCGCCATGGACACCCAGACTTCCGCTACCGCCCCGCCTGCGGCCGACATCCCGGCGCAGCTCCTCGATTTCACTGCCGCCGCCGCCGCCAAGGTGCGCGAGCTGATCCGCGAGGAAGGCAATCCCTCGCTGAAACTGCGGGTCTACATCCAGGGCGGTGGCTGCTCAGGCTTCCAATACGGGTTCGAATTCGACGAACAGCAGAATGAGGACGACTTCGCGGTCGCCACAGACGAGGTCACGCTGCTGGTCGATCCGCTGAGTCTGCAGTATCTGGTCGGCGCCCAGGTCGACTACACCGAGAGTCTGCATGGCGCCCAGTTCGTGATCCGCAATCCGAATGCGAAGACCACCTGCGGGTGCGGCAGCAGCTTCAGCGCCTGACCGCATGACTACCGTTGATCGCTTGCCGACGCCCGGTTTTGCTTTCGTCGAAGGCGCACTTGATCGCGCCGATGCGCTGCGCGACAACCGCGATGCGCTGCATGCCTACTGGTCCAATGCGCGCGTGCTGTTGATCGATGGCGACGGTCGCACCGCTGCCGCCGGGGATGGCAGCCTGGTCGCCGCGCGCGGCGGCGATCTCGCCGAGACACCCGAGGCCGCGATTTTCCTCGGCATTCGTGGTGATGAGGCCTGGTTTGCGCAGGCGGAAGCCGGTGTCGAGGCCATGTCCGCCGGGCCTGCATCCTTCGAGCCCAAAGACCAGATGTACGGACGCGTCGATCTGCGCACGGCCGCCGCGCAGTGGACCCCGTTCGAAGCGACCGTGTTCGCGCAGGCGCGCGCCGTCCTGCACTGGCAGCAGCGTCACCGGTATTGCGGCGCCTGCGGCGGCGCGCTCGCGTTCATGCGCGGCGGTTGGCAGGGTCGCTGCGCGCAGTGCGGGCTCGATCATTATCCGCGCACCGACGCGGCGGTGATCGTCGCCGTCACCGACGGCGAGCGCCTGCTGCTCGGCCGTCAGGCCAGCTGGCCGGCGCGACGCTATTCCACGCTCGCAGGTTTCGTCGAACCCGGCGAAACGCTGGAGCAGACGGTCGCGCGCGAAGTGATGGAGGAATCCGGCGTGCGCGTACGCAACAGTCGCTATCTCGCCTCGCAGCCCTGGCCGTTTCCGGCGTCTTTGATGTTTGGCTGCCATGCGCGGGCGGTGAGTGACGCCATCACGCTTGATCCGGCCGAGTTGGAAGATGCGCGCTGGGTCAGCCGTGAAGAGATGGTG
>JANLSB010000574.1:0-4098 GCA_031362125.1 Lysobacterales bacterium
GCCCTTGCGCAGCAGTTCGGCGGGGAGGTCGTCGACCTGGTTGGCGGTGGCGACCAGGAACACCGGCGACTTGCGCTCGGCCAGCCAGGTGAGGAAGGTGCCGAGCACGCGACGCGAGACGCCGCCGTCTTCGCCGCCGGAGCTGGCGAGGCCTTTTTCGATCTCATCGATCCACAGCACGCAGGGCGACAGCTGTTCGGCCGAGGCCAGCGCGTCGCGCAGATTTTTTTCGGTCTCGCCATGGAATTTGTTGTACAGCGCGCCGAAGTCCAGGCGCAGCAGCGGCACGCCGAAGCCGGCGGCGATGGCTTTGGCCAGCATCGATTTGCCGCAGCCCTGCACGCCGAGCAGCAGCAGGCCCTTCGGCGGATCGAGGCCCGGCGGCGCGTTGCCTTCGACGAATGCGCTACGGCGCAGTTCGATCCAGCGCTTCACGCGCCTGGCGCCGATGACGTGGTCGAGCTTCACCGGGTCGAATTCGTAATGCAGATGACCGCTGCGGTTGATCAGCTCGAACTTCAGTTTCGCCAGTTCGGGCAGATCCTCGGGACCGAGCACACCGTCGCGGAAGATCAGATGGCGGGCGATGCGGCGCGCATCGGTTTCGGACAGACCGCGCAGGTTGCGCACGATCTGCTTCACCGCCTCGGCGTCCACTTCCACCCGCTTGCCGCCGTGTTCGCGTGCATAGGCGATGGCTTCGTCCTTCACCAGTTTCAGCAGCGCTTCGCTGGTGGGCAGATTGGGGCGATAGCGCACCGCGTGCGCTTCGAGGTCTTCGGGCAGTTCGACCGTGTTGCCGATCAGCACCAGCACGTGCGGCAGACAGTGGCGGCGCTGCAGGATGTCGCGAACCTGGCGCTGGGTGCCGGCGTACTTCAGATAGGGCGCGAAATCGAGCAGCAGGAACACGCCGCGCTGGTCGGACTTGTAGATCGCCTGCAGGGTGGCGCCGGCATCGGGCGCGACATCGGCCTCGTCCTCGCGGTCCATGTCGATACGGCGCATGCCTTCGGTGATCGACCAGCGGAACAGCGCCCGCCAGGCGTGCATCAGGGATTGCCGGAATAGTTCGACCACCCGGGCTTCGTCCGGGGTCTCGATCACGATCAAGGGGGTATCGGCGCGGATCAGCGCCACAAGGTCCTGCAAGCCGGTCATGGTGTCCTGAAAAGGATGGGAATCCCCCGAAAGCAGCGAAAACCATAGCAAAGCCGGGTCATGACTGCGCGCTGCGGCCGCTAAGTGGTTGATTCCCTTGTCTACCAGGTTCGACAGGTTGCCCGCGCACGGCAATTCCGGTGATAAGCTGCGGGCTCTTCACTGCGGAGGTGCCGATGAAAACGGTTCTGGTCGCCAGCTCGAAGGGCGGTGTGGGTAAAACCACCATCGCCACGCACCTCGCCGCGCAAGCGGCACTGGACGGCCATCGCACCGTCCTGATCGATGCCGATCCGCAGGGGTCGTCGACCCGCTGGGCCGAGCGCCGGTCCGATCTCGAAAGCGCGGTGCTGCCGCTCGACGGCACCCGCAAGGGTTGGCACAAGCAGATGCCGGACGATGCCCAGCGCATCGTCATCGACGCGCCCGCAGGCGCCACCGTCGACAGTCTCGAAGCGTTTCTCGAACATGCCGACGCGCTGATCGTGCCGGTGCTGCCGTCGACGCTGGACATCGATGCCACCGTGCCCTTCCTCAATGCCATCGCCAAGCATCCGCGCGTGCGTCGCGGCCAGCTGCGCGTGGGCCTGATCGGCAACCGCCTCAAGCCTTGGACGAATGCCTCGCAGCAGGCGGTGGCGCTGCTGGAGCAGTGGCCGTATCCGGTGGTGGGTCAACTGCGCGACAGTCAGGCCTACGTGATGCTGACAGGCCTGGGCCGCAGCCTGTTCGACTATCACTCGCAGCAGGTGCGTGAACACCAGGAAGACTGGGCGCCGTTGTTGAAGTGGTTGAAGAAGGGCTGAGCGCTGCGGAGGCGACGGCCGAAGCGGGCCGCCGCCCGACCGCTCACCTCGGCGGCAGCAGCCCGCCGGCGCGTAGCAATTGCTTGCCCAGCGCGACCCGCTTCACGCGGTTGTCGGGCGTCTTCAGGTCGATGCCCAGCACGAAGCTTGCGGCGGGTGCCTTGTGGCCATCCACCCAGCCGCCCTCCACCCAGCCGATCCACCACGCGTTGCCCTCGAGGGTGCCGGTCTTGCCGTAGACGCGGCGGCCGCCGATGGTCTCGTCCAGCATCGCCGCCTTCACCGCGGCGATGGTTTTGGCCGAGAACGGCAGGTCGTTGCGGCGCAGGCGGTCGACGAACTCAAGCTGTTGGTGGGCGGTCACGGTGAGCACGCCGTCGAGCCAGGCCTTGGCTGGAACTTCGCCGATGCGGCCGTTGCCGTAGCCCGCGCGCGTCACCCACGCCGCCAGCCGGTCGTGGCCGATGCGGTCGGCGAGCGTGCCGAAGTAGTTCTCACTGGAGCTCTGCATCGCTTCGCGCAGCGCCATGTTCTTTTCCCACGAGGGCTGCTTTGGATAGCGCTTGCCGTCCCAGGGCACGACCTCGTCGGCGCCGCGCAGCGTGCCGGTCTCCAGCGCGACCAGCGCCAGGAAGACCTTGAAGGTGGAGGCCGGCCGCAGCGGCATCGCGGCGCGGTCGGCGCCGTGCTGCACCTGCGGGGCGCCGCCGTCGCGCTGCAGCAGCCACGTCCCGGCATGACCGTAGTTGGCGAAGCGCGTCGCGATCGTCGTGGTCTTTGCGACGGCCGGCTTCGGTGCGGCCGGCTTCGAGGTGGCCGGCTTCGAGGTGGATGGGGCCGCCGGTACCGCCAGCGGAGCTAGGCAAATCGTCGCCAAGAAGGCGGCGAGGAACATCTGCGGGCGGGTGTTGCGCGACATGGACGGCTCCAGTGAATGGGTGAGGCCGCAGTGTGGCGAGCGCGCCGGACCTTCTCCAATAGCGCGTATCGCTGCGCGCGTCACTCCTGTAACGTCCGTCACCGCGACGTCCCGCGCATGCCAGACTGGCTCGATGAAACCAAGCCACACGCAGCCCGCTTCCGCACCCGACCGCAGCAAGCGCGCGCAGCGTGCGCGCGAGAAGCCCGCCACAGGCAAGGCCAGCCGCATCGACATCGAACTGAGCGCGCCTGCGACCTTGCAGGGCAAGTCGGTGCGTCACCAGTCGCTGTGGATCCTGCTGCGGCTGTGGCTGGCGGCGCAGTCGGGCGACGGCTCCGGCTGGTTGCGCGAGACCCAACTGCGCGAGCAGTTCGCCAACGCACGCAATCTGCGCATGGTCATCAGCCGCGCCTATGCGGACTTCTCGCGTTGGGGGCTGCGTGTGGGCTGGGGCACCGACCGCAGTCGCGCCCCCGATCTGCTGCCGCTGGCGGGGCGCAATCGCGGACCGTACTGGTTGGCGGAAGGTGAAGCCGCCCGATTGCAGATGTGTTTGCGCGGTGAACCGGCCGGTATCGATGCGGTGATCGCCTGGCTCGGTACGCCAGACGCGACCCGCGCCGCTGCCGTGCTGGGCGATGCCAGCAGCGCCAGCCCGGCGTACTGGCATGCGTGGGCCGGCGCGCACCGCGATATGCTTGATGGGCGGCTGATTCTGGATCGCGACCACGGTGCGCTGGCGGGGTATCGCCGCGCGCAGACGCTGGCGCCCGATCCCTGGCTGCAGGCACTGGCGCTGCTGCAGCAGGCGATGGTCTGGCGCCGCGCCGGCAACGCCGATGCCGCACGCGCGGTGCTGGCCGAACTCGACCGCCACTGGCACGACGAGCAGGCGCCGGAACACGCTTGGCTGGGCGCGATGGCCGCGATCGTGCAGGCGTGGTGCGCTTATGCAGGGCGCGACCCGCAGGCGGCGCGGCAGATCCTGCGTCAGGCCACCGAAGACCCGCGCTGGACCGGCCTGTTCCAGTACCACCCGCGGGTGCGCTGCGAGCACGCCAACCTGCAGGCGCTGATCCACCGCGCGATGGCGCTGGACGAACGCACCGAGGTGGCCGAACGCTCCGACGCCGCTCGCACCGCGCTGCTGTACTACCGCGCGGCGCTGGCGCTGGCCAACGAGGCCGAACTGTTCGACGCCGCGGCCTC
>JANLSB010000648.1:0-6713 GCA_031362125.1 Lysobacterales bacterium
AGGAACACGAAGAACAGGATCTTGGCGATGCCGGCGGCGGTGCCGGCGATACCGCCGAAGCCGAGCACACCGGCGATCAGCGCGATCACGAAAAAAACAACGGCGTAGTACAACATGTGATTTCTCCAGAATAGCGAGGCGCCGCAGGACGCGGCCTCTATGGAAAGCACACAAGTTGCGTGCCAGCCGCGATCCGACCTGAATCGTCGGCAACGCCTTTGTTTTCCAGCGGTTTGCGCGGATGGTGCTGCTGCGTATGACGCGCACGCCAGCGCCGCATCGAAGCATTGCGCACGACGGCGTATCCGGATCGTGCGCAACGCATGACAAAACGGCTCGGCGCATCGTGCGTCTAGGAGCAAAAACAGGCATTTGGCCGTGGCACGCTTCTTGATGCGTTCCTTTGCACAGACCGCGAGGATTTCCGCATGTCGACGTTCCTGCCAACCCTGCCCCACCGCCGCCGCTCACGTCGTCGCGCCCGCAATCTGCGGGCCCGTCTGCTGGTCGGCGGCATCGTGCTGTTATCGACCGCGTACATCGCGTGGCCGTCACTGTCGCCGTCGACGGGCGCGCTGCCGACTGTCGATGCGGGCTTCTCCGTCGCCGCTCATCGGGGCGCGGAGCCGGAAGAATCCATCGACACAGAAGGCGCACTCGCCGACCGCTGATCCTGCAGCCGTTCCGACAGGCGTTCCTGATCAAGATGCGGTGGCGGTCTGGCGGTCAACGCCTGTAGACAGGTACAGTCATGACCATCGGCAGCGGGTTATGGAGTGGGCGTCGCATTCGCGGCCTGTCGATACCGTCGCAGGGATCGCCAAGGGGGAAGACCGCCATGACCTTGAACATGACAGAGGCTGTTCCGCGTCACCGTGGCTACGACGCGCTGGCCCTGATCGGCTGGATTCTGGTGATCGTCGCCCTCGGGGCCTCGGCCGGGGCCTTCTTCGCTCCCGGCGACTGGTACGACGACCTGCGCAAACCGGCGTTCAATCCGCCCAGCTGGATCTTCGGTCCGGTCTGGACTCTGCTGTTCGTGCTGATGGCCAGCGCATTGTGGCTTGTCCGTCGGGATCAGGACGCGCCCCCCGCCCTGCGCAGCCGCGCCAGCGGATGGTTCGCGGTTCAATTCCTGTTGAATCTGCTGTGGACACCGCTGTTCTTCGGTCTGCGCAGCCCGCTGCTGGCGGTGGTGGATATCAGCCTGCTCTGGCTTGCCGTGATTGCGACGATGCTGGCGTTCCACCGGGTGCGGCCGCTCGCCGCCTGGCTGCTGCTGCCCTACCTGGGCTGGATCATGCTCGCCGCCGTGTTGAACACGTCGATCTGGTGGCTCAATTTGTCGTAATCTCGGCAGCGATGAACCCGCCCACCGACCCCGCAGAGCTTGCCCGCGTCTCCCAGCGCCTTGCCGAACTGCGCCTGGAGCACCGCGACCTCGACCTGGCCATCGCCCGTCTGCACGAAAACATCGTCGCCGACGAGCTGGCGATCAAGCGGCTGAAGAAACGCAAGCTGCAGCTGAAGGACGCGATCATCCGCTTCGAGTCCGCGCTGATTCCGGATGAGCCGGCGTGAACCACGCTCCACCCGGGATGTGTCACTGACGACAATGCAGGTCCCGTGACGCCTGTGCGGCACGCGACTGCGGTGTGGTTTTCGCAGCCGATTGCGTTCCCGGAATCGGCGGTTGCACCGGCCGCAAGCGGCGGCCTTTTCCGTCGGCAGCGATGACGTTGACCATCGCCCGGAGATCGTTGATGTCGGCATTCACCGCCGACAGCTGATTGTCCACGAACACCACACCGGCGATGCCGCGCACGTGATCTACCCACGGCGTGACCCCGAACGCACCGGGGCTGGAGAGGATCGGCTTGGCGATCTGCGGGTTCACGCCATCGGCGTTCTCGATCCACTTAACGCTATTGGGATGGGTCACGCACTCAATTGCGGCCCTTCGGGTTGCTTGCCTGCGGCCGCCAGGCGGCCGCGCGTGGCTTGAACAGGCCACCAGCCTGTCGCGGCGCCACGCACAACCGCCTGGCGGCCGCAGGCAAGCAACGTGACCCATCCCAATAGCGTTAACAGGCCCTAATTGCCGCCGTAGGCGAACACCCTGCCGGGCGTACCGATCAGCGGTTTCTGCAGGATCTGCTGGGCGCAGCTGGCGAGCGCGCACTGCGGGTTGGACATGCAGCGGTCTTCGGTGGGCGACATGCCGCCGGTATGCGAAAACAATTGTTCGAGCGTGATCGCAGTCTTGTCTGCGGGCGCCTGCGGAAAATACTGGCCGATGGTGTCGGTCCAGCGCATCTGGCCTTTCTCGACCAGGCGGGCGATCGCCAGCCCGGACAGCCATTTGCTGGCCGAGGCGATGCGGATGCGGGTATCGGGGGTGTAGCCGCCGTAAGCCTGTCGATGGATCGCGTTGCCGGCTTTGCCGACGCGCAGCGAAGCGCCGGTGAGCTGATGGACCTGCACGAACTGTTGCATTTCAGCGGCGACCGGCGCGAAGTCGTAGATCGGCACCGCGAAGACCGCGCAGGCAAAGCCGAAAATCAGACAACCCGTGGCGAGTAAGCTGCGGAACATGGCACGTCTCGGTGGGGAGGACTTCATCGCAAACCGGCCCGTAGGACTGCGGTTGACGATCCAGGCCCCGCCGGCGCGGCGAATGTGTAACCAGTTGTTTCCCTGCTGGCCACCGGAAGCGACCGTCGCCACCGAATGGCTTCCGTACAATGGCGGCTTCGCCAGACACAACGCATTGCATGACCCTGATCGACATCGGCGCCAACCTCACTCACGACAGTTTCGACCACGACCGCGAGGCCGTGCTGCAGCGCGCACGCAAGGCTGGCGTGAAGACGATGATCGTCACTGGCGCCAGCCGCGAGCACTCGCCGAAAGCGCTGATCCTGGCGCGGACGTTTCCCGGCGAATTGTTCGCCACCGCCGGCGTGCATCCGCATCATGCGGTGGAATACACCGACGAATGCGACGCCGAAATGCGCGAACTGCATACGCATGCCGAAGTGGTGGCGGTGGGCGAATGCGGGCTGGACTACAACCGCGACTTCTCGCCGCGACCGGCGCAGCGCAAGGCGTTTGAGCGTCAATTGCAGCTGGCGTCTGAACTCGGCACACCAGAAGCGCGAAAGCCCATCTTCCTGCACCAGCGCGACGCCCACGACGATTTCATGGCGATGATGAAGAATTTCGACGGACGCCTCGGCCCGGCGGTGGTGCACTGTTTCACCGGCACCCGCAAGGAACTGTTTGACTATCTCGACCACGACTGGCACATCGGTATCACCGGCTGGCTGTGCGACGAGCGCCGCGGCCTGCATCTGCGCGAGCTGGTGAAGCATATTCCCGCGAACCGGCTGATGATCGAAACCGATGCGCCCTATCTGCTGCCGCGCACCGTAAAACCGCAGCCCTCGCACCGGCGCAACGAACCGATGTATCTCGCGCACATCGTCGAAGAACTGGCGCGCGATCGTGGCGAAACGGTGGCTGTGGTTGCCGCTGCGACGACCGCGACGGCGACAGCGTTTTTCAGGTTGCCATAACGCGCGTCAATACACCGCGAGATCGCCGCAGCCGTTCATTGCCGATTCGCCCTGCAGCGTGATCTTCACCCGCTGCGGGTGCGCGACATCGGCATCGTCGGTGCAGGCTTCGGTGATGATCTCGACCCGCAGGGTCTTCGGGCCTTTGGCAGTATCGAGCGTGCCGTCAAGCGCGATTGGCGCACCGTGCGACGGGCCGGCCTTGCCGCGAATGAACAGCGTGCCTTCGGCGTCGTAGGTGCCCATGCCCCAGACCAGATGCACGCGGTGGCGCAGGCCGTCCGGAGTCTGGCCACCCTCGCTCTGGATGTCGATCCTGAAATGCTCGCCCTGGCCCATGAACGCAGGTACCGGGCTGACCTTGCCCACCATCTCCGGCGAGAGCTTGCCGGATGCGCCCGGAGGTGGGCCGGAGGGCGTCTGGTCCGGGGCAGCCGCTTCGGTCGGGGTGGTGGCGGTACAGGCAACGAGGACGATGCTCGCAGCGAGCGCAAGGACGGACATCTTCTTGTGCATGCGCATGGGACGTTTCCTGTTTCGGGGGGCGCAGGGTTTCAACGCGTCGGCGCCAGGGCCGGGGTTGGCCATGCAGGTTCAGCTGCGCAGACCGACGCCGCGCTTCAGCAACCAGAGCCCTAGACCGCCCAGCGCGACAACGAAGCCCAGCATCAGCGCATAGGCCAGCCACAGCGGCACGTCGGACACGCCCAGCAGTCCGTAGCGGAACGCATTGACCATATAGAAGATCGGGTTCAGATGGGTCGCGGCTTCGGCCCACGGCGGCAGCAGCTTCACCGAATAGAACACGCCGCCGAGGTAGGTGAGCGGGGTGAGAATGAAGGTCGGAACGATCGCGATGTCGTCGAACTTCTTCGCGTACACCGCGTTGACGAAACCGGCCAGGGCGAAGATGGTCGCGCCCAGAATCACCGTGGTCAGGGTGACGAACGGGTGCGGCACGCGCACCTTGGTGAAGAACATCGCGATGGCCAGCACGATCGCGCCCACCAGCAGCCCGCGCAGCACCGCGCCGGCGACGTAACCGCCCAGGATCACCCACGGCGGCATCGGGCTGACCAGCAGCTCTTCGACGTGGCGGCCGAACTTGGCGCCGAAGAAACTCGACGAGATATTGCCGTAGCTGTTCTGGATGATGCTCATCATCACCAGCCCGGGGACGATGAAGTCCATGTACTTGATGCCGTCCATGGTCCCGACGCGCGAGCCGATGAGGCCGCCGAAGATCAGGAAATACAGGGTCATGGTGATCGCCGGCGGCACCAGGGTCTGGCCCCAGATGCGCAGGATCCGCGCGACTTCGCGGCGGACGATGGTGTACAGCGCGGTGCGCTGTCGTTGGCCGACCGTCATTGCTGCGTCGGTGGTCTGCTGCGCGCTCATGCCGCCACCGCCTTGTCGCTGTCGTTGCCATTGCCGGTGAGTCGCACGAACAGTTCCTCCAGCCGATTGGTCTTGGTGCGCATCGAACGCACGCGGATCCCTGCGGCATCCAGTGCGGCGAACACCTGGTTCAATTCCATCGCGCGAGGTTTTTCGATGTCGATGGTGTGATCGTCTTCGGCCAGCAGGGTCGCGCCGTCGATCTTCGGCAACACCGCCGGCAATGCGCTTTCGATGTCCAGCAGAAAGCCTTCCACATCGAGCTTCGCGAGCAAAGCTTTCATCGGCCCCTCTTCGACGATCCGGCCTTTGTCGATGATCGCGAGATTACGGCAGAGGTTTTCGGCCTCCTCCAGGTAGTGCGTGGTCAGAATGATGGTAGTGCCGGAGGCGTTGATTTCCTTCAGCGTCTTCCACATGCCGCGGCGGATCTCGATATCGACGCCCGCAGTGGGCTCATCAAGGATCAACAGCCGCGGGCTGGTCATCATCGCCCGGGCGATCATCAGTCGACGCTTCATGCCGCCGGAGAGCGTACGGCTCATCTTGTCGGCCTTGTCCCACAGCTGCGCTTCCTTCAGCACGCGCTCGGCACGCTCGCAGGCGACCGCGCGCGGCACGCCGTAGAACCCGGCGTAGTTGACGCAGATGTCGAACGGCTTTTCGAACATGTTGAAGTTGATTTCCTGCGGCACCAGACCGATCAGGCGCATCGCGGCGTCGCGCTGGGCGACGATGTCCACGCCAAAGATGCGGACCTCGCCCGAGGTCTTGTTGACCAGCGAACTGGTCACCCCGATCAATGTCGACTTGCCGGCGCCGTTCGGGCCGAGCAGGGCGTAGAAATCGCCCGGGGCGACCTCCAGCGAGACGCCCTTGAGCGCCTCCACGCCGTTGTCGTAGGTCTTGCGCAGGTCGCGGATCGAGAGTGCCGGTACGCTGACGCTGGGCGAAGCGGTGGGTTCGGAAACCGGGTATGAAGCGGAGGTCATCGGGGTCCTTGTCGCCGCAGGCGAGGGGAATAGTGCGGCGAACGGTTAGTATAGGCCCAGGGTCCGGATCGGCCCGACAACACTCCATTCCACAAGGCTTCCCCCTCGTGCCCGCTCATTTTCCGCTCAAACTCGTTGCACGCCGGATGCTGGCTCCGACCGTGGCCCACCTCAATTTCGTTCGCGACGATGGCGAACCCCTGGACTACATTCCGGGACAATTCCTGCAGGTGCATTTCCACTACCCGGACGGCACCGCGACCAAGCGCAGCTATTCGTTGGCCACTCAGCACGATCACGTGCTGGCCCCGGGCGACGTGGTCGAGATCGCGGTCAGCTATGTGGTCGGCGGTGCGGCAACCGCGTTGTTCGAAGGCCTGGATATCGGCGGCACGATTACCGCCAGCGGCCCCTATGGCCGCTTCTGTCTGATGCCCGCCGACGCCAATCGGCGCTATCTACTGGTCGGCACCGGCACCGGAGTGACCCCGTACCGGGCGATGCTGCCGCAGCTGGCGGCGCAGATCGCCGGGCGCGGCATCGAGGTCGTACTGCTGTTCGGCGCCCGCACGCCGGAAGAACTGCTGTATGGCGACGAATTCCGCGCCTTCGCCGACGCGCATCCGAACTTCCGCTTCGTGCCGTGTTTCTCGCGTGAATTGCCGGCCGAGGATTCGCCGCACGCGCACGCCGATGTGCGCAAGGGCTACGTGCAAGAGCAGCTGGCCGAATTCGCGCCGCA
>JANLSB010000653.1:0-4307 GCA_031362125.1 Lysobacterales bacterium
GTTTGTTCTGGAGCGTGTTCTGGGCGGATTTTGGCTGGATTCTCATCATGACCCGGCCGTTGCCTTCGCCGCCGCTTTCGATCCGACCGCTTTTGAGGTTGTAGGTCAGGCGCTGGCCGCTGGTGGTACCACGGGGGGTGGTCACGGTGTAGTTGCCGGTCAGCAGGATCACTTCGCTGGTCATGTCGTAGTCGATGCGGTCGGCCTTGGCGGCCATCGGCGAGCCGTCGTCCATCTGCTGCTTGAGCACCGCTTGGCTGCCGGTCAGCACCGCGCGCACGACTTCGCCGCCGCGCTGATGGATGTCGGCGCGGTCGGCGCGGATATCCAGTGTCCCCTGGGTGATGATGACGCCGCCGGAGAGCACGTTGACGCTGTTGCCGTCGAGGGTGCCTTCCTGACGGCCGGCATCGATATCCATCGGCTGGTTGCGATCCGAGTCGCGGGCCATTGCCGGGAGTGCGAAGACAACGACCGCTGCGAACAGCGCCATCACCGGGAGTTGCCTGCGACGGGCAGGCATGGAATCAGCGGCGTACGGTGACATAGCGTGACTTGACCTCGGAGCGGAACACATAGCGTTTGGTGGTCGTGGACACCGCAAAGCCGCGTCCACGGAGTATAGAGCCGGGTTGAACGATGGTCACCACAGCGTCGGTGCTGGCGCGGTTCTGGCGCGGAAACACGCTCAAGCGCTCGGTATTCATGGTGATCGGACGCAGATCGTCGGCCGGGCTGTTGGCTTTCACCTCGCCAATCAAGCGGATTTCCTTCTGGTCTGCGCTGACCCAGCCCTGTTTCGAGCGGATGTCCCAATACTTGCCGGATCCGTCAGGCACCTGGAACACCGGTGTCGCCATCGACATGGTGTCGTCGTTCGGCCTTCGCTCCAGACTCGGCGCGCGCAGGGTGAAGGATTCCTTGCCCTCGCTGTTCAGCGCGGTGAGTTCGAAATCCCGCAGCACGTAGTCCGGGCGATCGCTGGCGGTCGCCATCTGAGGCGGCGGGCGGCGATGCTTCCAGACCGCCCAGCCGCTGAGCAGCGCTCCGGCCAGCAGCAACAAGATCAGGATGCCGCGCCAGCTCATGCGAGTTCTCCGGTGGGCGGCGATGGTATCGGGTCGTCGAACCGGCCTTGCGCGGCGACCAGCAGATCGCACAGTTCACGAGCTGCGCCCTCGCCGGCGTTCGCCTGCGTACGCAGCTCGGCCTGTGCGGCGGTGAACGCGTGCGCGTTGGCTGGTGCGACCGAGAGGCCCACCGCACGCATCGCCGGCAGATCGGGCAGGTCGTCACCCATGAAGCAGACCGCGTCCAGACCGATGCCAAGTTCGGTGCAGAGATCGCGCACGCAGGCAAGTTTGTCCTTCACGCCGATGTGGGCACGCAGATGCAGTTCCTCGGCACGAGCGCGCGCCACTTCACTGTGGCGGGCGGTGATCAATGCCACTTCGATCCCGACCTGACGCAACAACACCAGACCCTGGCCGTCATGCACGTGAAACGCCTTGAGTTCGCGGCCTTCGCTGTCGAAGAACAGGCGGCCGTCGGTGAGCGTGCCGTCTACGTCGAAACAGGCAAGACGGATATTGCTTGCGCGCGTCATCAGCATGGTGTCTTTTGCGGCACGCGCGCTGAGCGTCAGGTGCTCGATGTGAAAAGGCTCCATCAGACGACCCGCGCCCGCAGCAGATCGTGGATGTTGAGTGCGCCGACTACACGTTGTGCGCCGTCGACGACCAGCAGCGCATTGATCTTGTGCGCTTCCATCAACTGTGCGGCTTCGACTGCGAGCGCGTCGGCATCGATGGTGACCGGCTTGCGGGTCATGACCTTGTCGATCCGGGTGCTGCGCACATCGGTCGACGCATCCGCCAGCGAGCGGCGCAGATCGCCGTCGGTGTACAGCCCGAGCAGACGGTTGTCGGCATCGACCACTGCAGTCATACCGAGACGTTTGCGGCTCATTTCCAGCAGCGCGTCGCCCAGGGTCGCGTTGGCGCCCACACGCGGGATATCGCCACCAGCGTGCATCACGTCGGCGATGTGCAGCAGCAGTCGACGGCCAAGCGCGCCGGCAGGATGCGAGCGCGCGAAATCTTCGGAAGTGAAACCGCGGGCTTCCAGCAGCGCCACCGCAAGGGCATCGCCCATCGCCAGCGAGGCCGTCGTGCTCGCGGTCGGTGCCAGCGCCAGCGGGCAGGCTTCTGCCGGCACGCTGACGTCGAGGTGGATATCGGCTTCGCGTGCCATCGTCGACTGCGCGCGCCCGGTCATCGAGATCAGCTGATTGCCCTGGCGCTTCAGTACCGGCAGCAGCATGAGGATTTCGTCGGATTCGCCGGAATAGGACAGTGCCAGGACCACGTCGTGGTCGGTGATCATGCCCAGATCGCCGTGGCCGGCTTCGCCCGGATGCACGTAAAAGGCCGGGGTGCCGGTGGAGGCGAAGGTCGCGGCGATCTTGCGCGCGATGTGCCCGGACTTGCCCATGCCGATGCAGACCACCCGCCCCTGGCAGGCCAGCAGCATGCGGCAGGCGGCAATGAACTGTCCGTCGATCCGGTCCGCGACCGCCGCCAGGCCATCGCGCTCGATCTGGAACACCCGACGGCCGCTGTCCGCCAAAGCGGTGTCGGTCGCGGCGTCGTGGGAAGCGATCGCCGGTTCGAGTGCTGTGTGTTGAATTGACGCGTTCGCCATTGGGGACCAGACGGCTTTCCGTTACGCTAAGCGGCCGATTCTACGCACCAGACCCCGGGATTGCCCGCACCTCCCATGAACGCAGCGTCGCGCTGCGCAGGACCCAGACCCTCTGATGACCCCCGAGACCATCCGCCAGCTGATCGAACAGGGCCTGCCCGGCGCCCGTGCCCATGTCCAGGGCGATGACGGCGTGCATTTTGAAGCCCTTGTGGTGGCCGATGATTTCCGCGGCAAGCTGCCCCTGGCCCGTCACCGTATGGTGTACGCCACGCTTGGCGAGCTGATGGGCGGCGAGATCCATGCGCTGGCGCTGAAGACGCTGACGCCGGAAGAGGCTGGGTAACGCTTTTCGTAGGAACGGCTTCAGCCGCGAGCTGTGGCGCCATACCATTCGGGGCGTAAGCCGCCCACAAAAATTCGCGGCTGAAGCCGCTCCTACAAAAGAAGAGCCATGCAAAAAATCGTAGTCACCGGCGGCGTGCCGCTCCAGGGAGAAGTCCGCATTTCCGGCGCCAAGAACGCGGTGTTGCCGATCCTCTGCGCGACCTTGCTCGCCGACGGGCCGGTCGATATCGGCAACGTGCCGCATCTGCACGATGTCGTGACCACCATCAAGCTGCTGCGCGAGCTGGGCGCAAGCGTCGAGCACGATATCGACAACGGTCATGTCCGCGTCGATGCACGGAGCGTCAACAGCCACGTCGCGCCTTACGAGCTCGTCAAGACCATGCGTGCGTCGGTGCTGGTGCTCGGGCCACTGCTGGCGCGTTACGGCGCGGCCGAAGTGTCGCTGCCCGGCGGCTGCGCGATCGGTTCGCGTCCGGTCGATCAGCACATCAAGGGCATGCAGGCGCTGGGCGCCGACGTCAGCGTCGAGCACGGCTTCATCAAGGCCAAGGCCAAGGCCAAGGCCAAGGCCGAGCGCCTGAAGGGCGGCCGCGTGGTATTCGACATGGTCAGCGTAGGCGCTACCGAGAATGTAATGATGGCCGCAGCGCTTGCCGACGGCGTCAGCGTGCTCGAAAACGCCGCGATGGAGCCGGAGATCGTCGATCTGGCCGATTGTCTGATCGCGATGGGCGCGAAGGTCGAAGGTGCCGGCAGCAACCGCATCACCGTGTACGGCGTCGAACGTCTGCACGGCGGTAGACACGATGTCGTCGCCGATCGCATCGAAACCGGCACGTTCCTCGTTGCTGCGGCAATGACCGGCGGGCGCATCGTTTGCCGCGCTACGCGTCCGGAAACCCTGGATGCGGTGATCGACAAGCTGATCGAAGCCGGCGCCGAAATCACCGAAGACGTCGATAGCATCACCCTCGACATGCACGGCAAGCGGCCGAAGGCGGTGAACATCACCACTGCGCCGCATCCGGGTTTTCCGACCGATATGCAGGCGCAGTTCATGGCGATGAACTGCGTGGCGGACGGTGTGAGCGTGATCAGCGAGACGATCTTCGAGAACCGTTTCATGCACGTACAGGAGCTTCACCGCCTGGGTGCCGACATCCGCATCGAAGGCCATACGGCGATCGTGCGGGGTCTGCAGCAGCTCAGCGGTGCACCGGTGATGGCGACCGATCTGCGCGCCTCGGCGTCGC
>JANLSB010000678.1:0-4982 GCA_031362125.1 Lysobacterales bacterium
CTCGATGCCGCATTCACCACCAACGTTCACGCAGTCCAGCATGCTGCGCAGCGCGAGCGGGGCCGATGCGGCCAACTGTTCCGCGAGCCTCATGGTCTCGGTGTCCAGATCCGCTGCAGGCACCACACGATTGACGATGCCCAGCGCCAGTGCGCGGGCGGCGTCGATCGGCGCGCCGAGCAGGCACAGTTCCAGCGTCGCGGCGCGGCCGGCAAGGCGCAGCAGGCGCTGGGTGCCGCCGAAGCCCGGTATCAGGCCGAGATTGATCTCGGGTTGGCCGATCTTTGCGCTGTCGGCGGCAATGCGCAGGTGGCAGGCCATTGCCAGCTCCAGGCCGCCGCCCAGGGCAAAGCCATTGATCATCGCGATCACCGGCTTCGGCATCTTTTCCATGCGCCGCATCATCCGGGTGCCGCGCAGCGAGAAGTCGCGGCCCTCGGCTGGGCTCAGACTGCTCATTTCGGCGATGTCCGCGCCGGCTACAAATGCCTTCGGTCCGCTGCCGGTCAGTACAACGACGCGTACTGCCGGGTCTTCGGCAGCATCATCGAAAGCGGCCTTGAGGGCGTCGAGGGTGGCTGCGTTCAGTGCGTTCAGGCGTTCGGGACGGTCGATGGCGATGCGGCGGATCACGCCGTGACCATCGACGGGACGGTCTTCAATCAGCAAAGGACTGGTCTGCGTGGTGTCTGGAGTCATGGTGGTTTCGGTCTTGGGGGCGAAGGCCCCGGGTGGGAACGGGAACTTGCGCGCGTCTGGGCCGGTCAGAGGGCGGTCCTCAGTGGCGGTTAAGTCCTGCGGACAGTATCCTAGCCTGTCGTTTGAAGCGTCCACACCGGGGCGGCCTTGCCGCCCCATTCCATGCCGGAGTTTCTGGCAAATACATTCTTGGAGAGTTACTGAATGAAGTTGCGTCTGCTCGCCGCCGTCACCCTTGCGGCCCTGGCTCTGACCACGGGCGCGGCCTCGGCCCAAGACACCACGTCCGAGAAAGGCAAAGTCAGCTATGCCCTCGGCTATCGCGCCGGTCTCGACATCGCCCGCGTGATCGGCAGCGGCGAACAGCTTGATATGGCCACCGTGATGAAGGCGTTCCAGGACGCCACCGGCCGCAAGGATCCGACCGTTACCCCGGAACAGTTGGGCGCCGCGATGCAGGCGCTGCAGGGTCGTATGGTCGCCAAAGCCAAGGTAGCCCTCGAGAAGCGCTCCGCCGATAACAAGACCAAAGGCGACGCCTACCTCGCGCAGAACAAGGGCAAGTCGGGCGTCAAAGTCCTGCCCAGCGGCGTGCAGTACCGTGTGATCGAGTCCGGCAATGGCGCCAAGCCGACCCAGGCCAACCAGATTACCGTCGAGTTCAAGAGCACGCTGCCCGACAATACCGTGATCGCCGACACCAGCGTTGCCAGCGAAGGCCAGCCGGCCGGTCCGGTGACCGTGCGCCTCAGCGAGATTCCGCTGCCGGGTCTGCGCGAAGCGCTGCAGATGATGCCCACCGGTGCGCGTTGGGAAGTGGTGCTGCCGGGCAGTGCCGCCCACGGCACCACGATCGAACGCGCTGGGGAGATGGCCAATCAGGTGGTGATTTTCAACATCAAGCTGGTGACGGTTGGCCCGGTTGTGCCGGCTCCAGCCCTGCCGCCGACTCCGCCGCGCAACTGATCGCGCTGCACGATCCTGCCAGGATCATTCGCACCAACGATCCACCCTCACGCCGGCGCACTGCCGGCGTGATGCTTTCAGACACTAACGCATGACCAATGTCCGCCCTGTTCTCAGTCCATGCATCGGCGTTTGTACGCTCGATCCCGCCGGTTTATGCGATGGCTGCCTCCGCAGCGGCAACGAGATCGCCGCCTGGTTGTCGATGAGCGATGCCCAGCGGCAGCACATGATGGAGGTGGTGCTGCCGGCACGCGAAGCGCGATCGGACGAAGGTGAATCGATGCGGGGTATCTCTGCATGATTGCGGCACTGCCGTTGCCGACGCTGTCCGATGCCCTGCGTCCGCTCGGCGCGATGCCGACAGAATTGCCCTGGAACCAGGAAGAATTGGCCGATCTGCTCGGCGATGCGCCGGCTGTGGAGGCCGCGGTGCTGGTCGGTCTGGTGCCGCGCGATACCGGCCTGCGGGTATTGCTCACCCGACGTACCGACAGCCTGAGGCAACACGCTGGCCAGGTGAGTTTTCCCGGTGGCAGGATCGAAGCCGAAGACCGCGACGTAGTCTCCGCCGCGCTGCGCGAAGCGCATGAGGAGATCGGTCTGGGCCATGGCCTGGCGACGCCGTTGGGATTTCTCGATCCGTTGATCACGATCACGGGCTTCCGGGTGCTGCCGGTGGTGGCGCGAATCGATCCGGATTTCATCGCCACGCCCGATCCGGGCGAAGTCGCCGAAGTGTTCGAGGTCGATCTGGCGTTTTTGATGCATCCGGACAACCTGGAGCGCGTCGATATCGAATATCGCGGCCGTACGCGCCACGTTCTGCAATTCCGCCAGCCGCCGCAGGCCCCCGGGCAGAGGATCTGGGGCGTGACCGCTTCCATTCTGTTCAATCTGCGCGAGCGACTGGCGCGGGCGGGGGTTGTATGACGCAAACGGATATCGCTGCCTGGACCACGCTGGTCGATGCGGAATCGCTCGTCGAACGTCTCGGTGCAGACGACCTTCGTGTCTTCGACTGCCGGTTCGCGCTCAACGATACCGCTGCCGGCGAGGCCGCCTGGCGCGATGCGCATCTGCCCGGCGCGCAGTACGCGCATCTTGATCGCGACCTGTCTGGCTCGCATCGCGCTGATGCCGGGCGGCACCCCTGGCCCGATGCCGATGCGTTCGGCGCCTGGCTTGGCCGCTCTGGTGTGACTTCCGAAGTGCAGGTCGTGGCTTACGATGCTGGCGACGGCGCTTACGCATCACGCTTCTGGTGGTTATTGCGCGCGTTCGGCCATACGCGCGTCGCCGTGCTCGATGGCGGGTGGGCGCGCTGGAACGCGTTGGGTCTGAAGACCGATGCGTTTGTTCCTTCTGTGCATCCTGCTCAGTATCGCAGTGCTTTCGACGACAGCCGCCTGCTCGGCGCGACGATCATTCCCACGCGGCTTGCGGACGGCGATCTGCTGATTGACGCACGCGCTGCGGAACGGTTTCGTGGCGAAGCCGAGCCCATCGACCGCATCGCCGGTCACGTGCCCGGTGCGGTCAGTCGGCCATACGGCGCAAATCTGAGCGAAGGTCGCTTCAAACCCGCGTCGCAGCTCGCGGAAGAGTTTGCCGCGTTGTTGGAGGGACGCGATCCGCGGCAGGTCATCGCGATGTGCGGCTCAGGGGTCACCGCCTGTCATCATCTGCTCGCGATGGCGCATGCCGGGCTGCCTGGCGCGCGCCTGTTCACGGGTTCGTGGAGCGGTTGGGTCGAAGACGCGGCGCGGCCGATCGCAACCCGGGACACGCCGGAAAAAGGTGTGGCATGACCCGTGGCGACGGCGCTTCTCGACAAAGGAACCTCGAATGCACGTTGAAATCTGGCACAACCCTGAATGTGGCACCTCGCGCAATACGCTGGCATTGATCCGTCATGCCGGTATCGAGCCGCAGGTCGTCGACTATCTGGGGATGCCGCCGTTGAAACAGCACTTGGCCGACACTATCGCCGCTGCCGGTCTGACGGTACGTGAAGCGATCCGCCAGAAAGGTACGCCGTACGCCGAGCTTGGCCTTGAGGACATGACGCTCTCCGATGATGTGCTGTTGAACGCCATGCTTGTGCATCCGATCCTGATCAACCGTCCGTTCGTGACCAGTCCGATGGGGGTGCTGCTGTGTCGGCCATCGGAAGTCGTACTCGATATTCTGCCGCCCTGCGACAGGCCGTTCACCAAAGAGGATGGCGAAGTGGTCATCGACGGGAGCGGCGTGCGGCTGCGCTGAGGCTGCGACTGGCGGCGCCTATTTCTTCAGCTTCGCCACCAATGCATTGAGCGCGGTCTGCGTTTCGGGCTCCCACCACTGCTCGACGAAGCGCTCCAGATCGATGACATCCGGTGACAGTGCGTCGATGATCGCTGCACGGGCAATAGCCCGTGTCTGCAGCATTGGCTGATTCGGCAGCTTCAGCAGTGCATCCAGCCATGCCACCGCGCGCGGCACGACGCGGTCGAGATCGACCAGTTCATCGACCAGACCGATCTCCAGTGCGCGCTCGGCGGTCAGCATCTCGCCGGCGATCACCAGGCGCTCGGCGCGGTATTCGCCGATCACGCGGCGCATCAGCCGCTGGATACCTTCGGGCACCACCAGTCCCACCTGGGTTTCGTTGAGCCCGATCGAGAACGGTCGCGCCGGGTCGACGCTGTGCGCCATCACCCGGTAATCACAGCACAATGCCAGCACGCAGCCGCCGGCCGGTGAGTGGCCGGTGAGCGCGGCGACCACCGGAACCCGGGATTGCGCAAGCAGGCGAGCCACTCCGAAAAAGGCCTGCCAACATTCCAGAACGCCGCGGCGGTCGTCGCCCAGCGACAGCAGATAGGGTACGTCGAGACCGGCGGAGAAGATCTTCGGGCTGCCTGCCAGAACCACGCCCGACACGCCGTCGCTGTAGGCCCCTTCGAGCGCTGCGATAAGTGCGCGACACAGCGTCGGATCCAGCGCATTCACGGGCGGTCGCGCCAGCTGCAGACAGCGGATGCTGCCGAAGTCGTGGGTCTGGACCAATGCGGTTGAGGCTGGTGTCGTCTCGATCAGTGCGGTCATCACGTCAAAGATTTTGGTGGGGTAGGCTCTATCATAGGCGCATGAACGCATTTTCCTACCGCCTTGCCGCCATCGTCGTCTTCGCTTTCGTGTGGTCCGCGCCGATCGCCGCGCGCGACTGCCGCCCGCAGGTGCGCGAAGGCTGGGTACGGCTGCCGCCCGGCGGCAAGTCGATGAAATCGATGCCGATGATGGCCGGCTTCGGTCGGATCGTGAACCGGTGC
>JANLSB010000685.1:0-3596 GCA_031362125.1 Lysobacterales bacterium
CAGGCCGCCGATGAAGAAAATACCCAGCGCCGTAGACAGAAACAGGCGACGGGTCATGCGGATCTGTTCGCCCAAAGGCTGCGGATAGCGGATTTCCAGTCCGACCATCGGCCCGCCGTTGCTGTCTGCAATCACTCTGTACATCACCACGTCGCCGCCGTCTTCGAGCCGTGCAAGCTGCGACATCCTTGCGGCGTCGTACAGTGAGAAAGGGACGCCAACCAGGTTGCCGATAAGTTCGATCCGTTGCGGCGATAGTTCGGCGGCGAAACCGAGGATGCCGTAAGAAGGCTTGTCGACAGAAGTTCCTGGGTAAGTGATCGGACACGCGCCCAACAGATGCCAGCGTTCGCCGACGCGCATGATCAGGCTGGTTCCGCCGGGCTGCTCCAAAATGCTGCGGATACGCGGGTCTGACAGCAATGGTGTCAACCGGGATGTCGGTAGCGGCTGCAGTACATCGTCATCGCCAGGCGACTGCCCTGCATACTCGGAGGTGCCGGCGAAATAGCGGACCGACAGCGTGCGGTCGACGATGAAAATATAGTCGGTGTCCAGACTGATGAGCCCACCGCTGGAGAGATTTTCTTCGATGTAAGCCGGGGCCTTGCCTTGCACGTAGTCAACGGTCTGCCCCCAGTCGGCATAGTCGCACGCGGATGTGCGCAAACGATCGACTCTGTCGAGCAGCAGCCGCTCCAGCCGACGCGCTTCATCCTGGGCTTCGTCGATCTGGAATTTTTCGAACTGGTTGCTGATCAGGTGGTCGGCCAATGGCAGGAAAAGACCGACGAACACGACCGCCATCAGCGACAAGCTGATCAGTAACTGCCTGCGGACACCCCGTCCCCTAAACATCCCGCCCCCATCGCGCTTGTCGCCCGGGGGATCGGCGCAGCGCGGCATCCGCACAGTATGTACCGCACCCGGAGGGGTCGCAAGGCAATCGCTCCCGCCCCACGACAAGATTCGGATAGCGGGCGCCGATGCCGCCCGCTAATCTTTGCCGCATGCGAAACCAGACCCAAGACCCCCTCGAACGCACCCGCTTGATGCTCGAGACCGGCGAGCCGACGCTGGCCGAGCTGTCGGCCGCCGTCGGCCTCAGCGCCTCGCATCTGCAGCGCCGGTTCCGCGCGCGTTTCGGGCTGAGCCCGGCTGAGTATCTTGCCCAGCGCAAACTAGGAACGCTCAAATCGGGTTTGCGCGAGGGCCGCGATGTGAGTGCGGCCCTGTATGACGCCGGCTACGGATCACCGTCGCGGGTGTACGAAACCGGCGCCGCCAAACTCGGCATGACGCCTGCCCGCTATCGTTCCGGCGGCGATGGCGAAGACATCCGCTGGAGCATCGTCGACACTGCATTGGGGCAGGCGATTGTAGCGACCACCACGCGCGGTATCTGTATGGTCGAGTTGGGCGAAGACCCCGACGCGCTGGTGCGGGCGCTCGGCGCCGAATTTCCGCATGCGCGGCTGCAGCAGGTCGACGCCGGTCGCGACGAATTCCTGGCTCCGCGCGTGCGCGCGGTCGCCGACGCGCTTGCCGGCAAACGCGCGCTGGTGTCAGTCGACCTGATGGGCACCGCATTCCAGAAGCGGGTTTGGGATGCGCTGATGAAGATTCCCGCAGGCGAAACCCGCAGTTATGCCGAACTCGCTGCGGCGCTCGATGCACCCAAAGCAGCGCGCGCGGTCGCCAGCGCCTGTGCCCACAACCGCGTCGCCATTGTCGTGCCCTGCCATCGCGTGATCCGCGGCGATGGTTCGCTCGGCGGATATCGTTGGGGATTGGCACTGAAGCAGCAACTGCTGGGTCGCGAACGCGTTGGCGCCTAACCTGTGGTGATGGTCTGTGGGAGCGGCTTTTGTGGGAGCGGCGGAAGCCGCGATTGATCGCGTGTCGTATTCCATCGCGGCTTCCGCCGCTCCCGCAAAAGCCGCTCCCATACAGCGCCACAGTGTTCCGCGACGCGCGCCAATCGGCGAGAACGCAGGCGTAGAATGGCGCGGTCGCCCGACGTGGCGATACGTTTTTCTCCGGTTTCTCCCTCCTGATCACGAGCACTGCGATGGCCGCTCCATCTGCAGGCGACCCGCGTCCTGTCTCCGCATTCGCCATCGCACTCGCGTTGACGGCGGTGTATCTGATCTGGGGTTCGACCTATCTGGGTATCCGCTTCGCGCTGGAAGGCGGCTGGCCGCCGCTGCTGGCGGTGTCCGGTGGCCGCATGCTGTTCGCAGGCGCGCTGATGTATGCAGTATTGCGTTGGCGCGGCGTGCCCGCGCCCCCACGCGCGCAGTGGCCGTCACTGGCGGTGATGGGTTTGCTGATGATGCTGCTCGGCAACGGCATGGTGGTCCTGGCCGAAGAGCAGGTGTCGTCGGGACTCGCCGCCATCGCGATCGCTTCGATGCCGCTGTGGATGGGATTGTTCGGCGCGCTCTACGGCCGTCATCCCAGTCGCGGCGAATGGCTCGGCATCGGCATCGGTTTCATCGGCGTGCTCTGGCTCAACGCCGGCAGCAGCCTGTCGTCCACGCCGCGCGGCCTCATTTTGCTGTTGATCGCGCCGATCGCCTGGGCGTTCGGTTCGGTGTGGTCGCGCGGGCGCGATCTGCCGTCTCCGTTCATGGCTGCGGCTGCGCAGATGCTCTGCGGCGGCGTAATGTTGATCGTGCTTGGTCTGGCGATGGGCGAGCGCTTGCCGGCTGCACCCACGACGCAAGGCACTACGGCGCTGATCTATCTCGCGGTCTTCGGTTCCATCGGCGGTTTTGGCGCCTACCTCTGGCTGTTGAACCATGTGCGGCCGGCGCTGGCGTCCAGCTATGCCTACGTCAATCCACCGATCGCAGTGCTGCTGGGCGCGACGTTCGGCAGAGAACGGTTCGGCCTGCACGATCTGGGCGCGATGGCGGTGATTCTGGCTGGTGTGGTGGTCATCAGCCGGGCGAAAGCGCGCGTGCCGATGACGCCGCCGCAGGCATCGGACGCGTGATGCCCGGGCTCGATCGCAAAGGCCTGCTGATCGCCGCCAGCGCGTTCGTGCTGTGGGGGCTGATGCCGCTCTACTGGCATCTGCTGAAGGCGGTACCGTCGCTGCAGATCGTCGCCCATCGTGTGCTGTGGTGCACGGCGCTGGTCGCGCTGTGGCTGCTGTGGTCGCAGGGCCGCGGCTGGTTCGCGGCAATTCTCGCCAAGCCGCGTCTCGCTGCGATGCTCGCGCTCAGCGGTCTGTGCATCGGTGTCAATTGGGGTCTGTATATCTGGGCCGTGAACGCCGGACACGTGGTCGAAAGCAGCCTCGGGTACTTCATCAATCCATTGCTCAATGTGGTGATCGGCACGCTGTTTCTGCGCGAACGGTTGAACCTGACGCAGTGGCTGTCGGTCGCCATCACTGCTAGCGGCGTGCTCTGGCTCACCTTCAACTACGGCAGTTTTCCGTGGATCGCGCTGACCTTGGCGGGTTCGTTCGGACTGTACGGCCTGATCCGCAAGTTTGCTGCCGTCGATTCGGTGACCGGGCTCGGTTTCGAGAACTCGGTGCTGCTGTTGCCGGCTCTGGGCTATCTGCTGTGGGCGGAAACCAG
>JANLSB010000750.1:0-3474 GCA_031362125.1 Lysobacterales bacterium
ATGACCAATATCGGGAACCTGGAAACCTCATCTGGCATCGCATGCATTCTGCGCGCACTGCTGGCGATCAAACATCGTCAGATCCCGGCCAACGTGCATTTCGAAGAGATCAATCCCTACATCAAGATCGATACAACGCCCTTCTACATCGTCGACCGGACCCGCGATTGGGAAGCGCCTGTTTCCGCTGATGGCAAGACGCTGCCACGTTGTGCAGGCGTCAGCTCTTTCGGCTTCGGTGGCGCTAATGCGCATATCGTCCTGGAAGAATACGTGCCGGCGCGCGCAGCATCGAATAATGAAAATTCCGGTCCGCAGCTGATCGTGCTGTCGGCCAAGACCGACGACCGTTTGCGGGCCTATGCCGAGTCGATGCTCGTCCGCCTCGGTGCGGAGCCGATCGGTCTGCTCGACTTCGCCTACACGCTGCAGGTCGGCAGAGACGAAATGTCGGAGCGTCTTGCCATGGTCGTGTCGAGCGTCGACGAACTGTGCGGAAAATTGCGCCGGTTCATCGATGGCGTCGTCGTACCGGGCACCTGCCGCGGCAGTGTGCGTCCTGGCAAGAAAGACGCTCCACTGCCGGCGTCGAACTCCGATTCCGTGCAGGCGCTGACAGACAGCAGGGATTTTCAAAGACTCGCGGAATTGTGGGTGTCGGGTGTGGATATCGATTGGGCGCTGATGCCTCGCGCGCATGCTCCCCGGCGTCTGGCCGTTCCTACCTATCCATTCGCGCGTGAACGGTGCTGGATTCCGGGCGTGGACAACTCCCGAAAAAATGATCGCGCGGTATCCGCAGCGCCAGCAGCAATGGCGGCGCCTGCACCCGCCTCGCCACCTGTCATTCGGCAGGTAACACCGCCGCCGAGTCTGCCGCGCACCGCTTTCTACCGCAGCATATGGGAAGAGATGCCCGTGGCATCCTCCGCGCCATTGCAAACGCCGCTTGGGACACTGCTGTTGTTCGCCCGCAGCGAAGATGCGCGCGAGGTCATCCAGCGACGCTTGAGCGCCCGCAGCGAGCCGGTACCGACCATCGTGCTGGTGCGGCCGGGTTCGGGCTATCGCAAATGCGACCACAATTCCTATGAGATCAACCCGACCCAGCGGGACGACTACGCGGCGCTATTTGCCGCGCTGCAACTGCAATCCTCTGCGCCGGCTCACATCGTGCATGCCTGGTCAGGACTCGATCGTGTGTCTGACGACAATGCGCTCAAGTCGGGCATGGGCAACGGGATCGGGTCGCTCCTGTATCTGACCCAGACGCTGGTCGAGACGACCCGCAAGGACCGGACGGACCGTGCCAATACGCAATCGGCGAAGTCTGTAGGCGCGAGTATTGTCTATCTCTACCCGAGCGAGCGCGACAATCCCCAGCCGCATCATGCGGCGGCGGCGAGTTTCGCCAGGAGTGCAGTGCTCGAAGCGCCCCAACTGAAGTACGCATGCATCGAATTTGTCGATTCGGCATGCGGCGATTCGCTGACCGAAGATGCCGCCGATCGGCTTATTGAAGCGCTCGGCAATGGAGCGCAGGATTGCACGGAGATCCGTTGCGAAGCAGGCCGTCGCCTGGTCAAGACGCTGCAGCCGTATTCACCGGCGGCAGCGACGGCCATCGTCGGCAGGGAGCAGGGCACCTATGTGATCACCGGAGGTGCAGGTGGTCTTGGCCTGATCTTCGCCAAGCATATGGCGTCCCACTCCCAGGTCCGGCTGGCACTCATCGGCCGATCTGCGCTTGACGCCGAGCAAATGCAAAAAATAGAAGAGCTCAAATCGCTCGGTGCGCAGGTCGCCTATCTCCGTGGGGACATCGCCGATCGCGATGACGCATTCCGTCTCTTGCAGGAAACGCGCGATCGGTTCGGCAGCATCCACGGGATCATTCACGCCGCAGGCGTGATACGCGATACCCCGATCGAACGGAAAACCTTCGCGGACTTTGAAGCATCGTCGGCGCCGAAGATTCACGGCACCATGCATCTGGATGAAGCGAGTCAATCCGACGATCTTGACTTCTTCGTGCTGTTCTCATCGCTCGCGGCTGTCCTGGGCAGCTCCGGTCAGTGCGACTATGCATACGCGAACGGGTTCCAGGATCACTTCGTCGAGTTGCGCGAACGATTGGTCACGAGGCAACTGCGCCGCGGCAGGACGTTCGCCTTCGACTGGCCGATGTGGGAACACGGTGGGATGCAGGTCGAGCGCATCAAGGGCATCCAGCTGGACGAGAAAACCAAGGCTTATCTGCAGGAGTCCTCCGGGATCCATCCGCTCGATACGCCAACCGGCCTTTCCGCATTCGCAACCGGCCTCCTGAGTGGCGAGCGCCAGCTGCTGGTCATGCATGGAAACCAGACCAAGATCGAAAAACTGCTTGGGATCGCAGGCCCTGAAACGTCTGCTGCGGTCGTGGCCCCGAACGCACCCAGGATTGCCGCATCGACGCAGGCGCGGGATACCGATCACGAACTTGCCGGGCTGCTCAAGCGCGACTTGCTGCGGATGGTGTCCGAGACCCTGCTTGTCGACGCAAGCCAGGTCGTGCCCGATGTGAATCTCAGCGAGTATGGCCTCGATTCGATCGGCGTCGCCAACTTGTTCCGAATGGTGAATGGGCACTATGCCCTGAACGTCGCACCTGCGGTCGTGTTCGAGTATCCGACCTTCGAAGCGTTCAGCGGGTTCTTGTTGGCGATGCACAGCGCCGAGCTGCGCATGCACTATGCCGATGCGCTGGTTGACGCGGGCGGATCGCCTGTTGCGGCCTCCGTATCGCCGACCGCAGAAGTCGTTCGCAACGGCAGTGATCACGGACAGATGGCGGCCGTTCCATCCGCCGTTCGCGAATCCGTCGCCATTGTCGGCATGAGCGGTGTTTTCCCGGGCGCCGGCACACCGGATGAATTCTGGCGCAGCATCCTCGCTGCGAACGACCTAGTTTCGGAGATTCCAGCCGATCGATGGGACTGGCGCGCCTATCAGGGCGATTCGAAAGACGCCAGGAACACGACCAACGCGCGCTGGGGCGGATTCATCCGCGATGTCGAGATGTTCGACGCCACATTCTTCGGCATTGGCGCGCTGGAAGCGGCATTGATGGATCCGCAGCAGCGCCTGTTCCTGCAAACGGCCTGGAACGCGATCGAGGACTCGGGCCATCGACCTTCAGAGCTGTCCGGAACGAAGACCGGCGTATTCGTCGGTCTGGGCGGATTCGACTACGTCGAATTGCTGCGCAACGCCAACGCCGACATCATGGGCTACTCTGCGACCGGCATGGCGCATTGTGTGTTGCCGAATCGGCTTTCGTACCTGCTCGACCTGCGTGGACCGAGCGAGGCGATCGACACCGCCTGTTCGAGCAGGTACGAAAGCCGATTCGGCAACACACAATGCGCCATGCCGGTCGCAGAGTAGCCCATGATGTCGGCGTTGGCGTTGCGCAGCAATTCGACGTAGTCG